>JANMPY010000531.1:0-2643 GCA_031370095.1 Betaproteobacteria bacterium | reverse complement strand
ATACCCAGTTTGGCGGCGACGGCTTTCGCGGTGGTGATGCCGTCGCCGGTTGCCATGATCACGCGAATGTTGGCCGTTTTAAGTTGCTGCAGTGCCTCAGCCGTGCTGGCTTTCACCGGGTCAGACACCGCGAGCGCACCGGCTAGTACACCATCAATGCCGAGGAACATGACGCTGGCACCTTCGCGTCGCAGCGCGTCTGCATCGCCGAGTTGTGAGGTCAAATCAATTTTCATGTCTGCCATCAGCGTCGCATTACCAAGCGCAAGTTTTTTGCCACCGACACTGCCGCGCACACCGATGCCGGTGCCTGATTCGAATTCTTCTGCCTTCGCGAGCACGATGCCGCGCACCAGCGCAGCCGCCACGACCGCGTGTGCGAGTGGATGTTCGCTGCCCTGATCCAGACTGGCAGCCAGACGCAGCACCTCGGTCTCGTCGAAGCCTGCTGCCGCAATCACGCGCTCGAACGTGGGCTTGCCTTCAGTCAAGGTGCCGGTCTTGTCGACGATCAGCGTATCGATGCGGCGAAAATTTTCTATTGCCGCTGCATCGCGAAACAGGATGCCGCTGGTGGCCGCCTTGCCAGTCGCAACCATGATCGACATCGGCGTCGCCAACCCCAGCGCGCATGGGCAGGCGATGATGAGCACGGCAACCGCATTGATGAGCCCGAACACCCAACTCGGCTCAGGGCCTACGAATCCCCAGACAAAGAACGTAATGAGCGCAATCGCAACCACGACCATCACAAAATAACCGGCGACGGTATCTGCCACGCGCTGCAGCGGTGCCTTTGAGCGCTGCGCCTGCACCACCATCTGCACGATTTGCGCAAGCATCGTTTCCGCACCGACTTTTTCTGCGCGCATTACGAGGCTGCCGGTGGTGTTCATGGTCGCGCCAATTAATTTCTCGCCGGATTTTTTCATCACCGGCATCGGCTCACCGGTGAGCATCGATTCATCCACCGCGCTGCTGCCGTCTGTCACCACGCCATCAACCGGCACGCGCTCGCCCGGTCTCACCCGCAGCAAGTCGCCCAGATGCACATTGTTAAGCGGAATGTCTTCCTCGCCACCGTCGGGTTTGATGCGACGCGCCGTTTTTGGTGACAAGCCGAGCAGCGATTTGATCGCAGCCGACGTTTGCGACCGCGCCTTCAACTCCAGTATTTGCCCGAGCAAGGTGAGCGAGATGATCGCTGCTGCCGCTTCGAAATAAACCTGTACGCGACCCATCGCCACAAAGTTCGTCGGGAATACGTTTGGTGCGACGGTGGCAACGATGCTGTAGAGGTATGCAGCTCCCGTGCCGAGGCCGATCAGCGTCCACATGTTTGGGCTGCGCGTCAGCACCGATTGCGCACCGCGAACAAAGAACGGCCAACCCGCCCACAGGATTACCGGCGTGGTCAGCGCCAGCTCAACCCAGCTTTGTTGTGTGCCTTCAAATAAATTCAGCCGATGGCCAATCATGGCGAGAATGACAGCAACAACGGTCAGCGGCAATGTCCACCAGAATCGCCGCTGAAAATCGGCAAGCTCGGGATTCTCATCGTCGTCGAGCGTGGGCATCAAGGGCTCCAGCGTCATGCCGCACTTCGGACAGTTGCCCGGCTGGTCGCGGCGGATTTCCGGATGCATCGGGCAGGTGTAGATGGTGCCAGCGGCATGCGTTGCAGGTAGCGCGGCGTTTGCGTGCATGTTTGTTGTTGTGTCTGCGTGATCGTGCGACGCCGATGGTTCGTGCGGGTGTGGGGACGCGCTCATGGCTTAAGCCTTTTCGCTTGGGACGTACTCGATGCAGTTTGATCGAGCTGTGACGCCAGCATAGTCGCAATTGCGAAAGTTTGATGTGCGCTGGCGCACGGAGCGCGTGGATGCTGGCGTTTTGCTATACGGTGTTTTTCGACAGACGTTGCTCACCACAACACCGCAAAAGCCCCCTCGGTCGCCCTTTAGAAAAGGGGGAAGACAAACAAAACAATGTGCAAACTCCTCCCTTTCTAAAGGGAGGCCGGGAGGGATTTTCTCCGGTTGCAATTTGGCACCGCATAATCTCCGCGCGCCGCACTTGTATCACCTGCCAGATGACGAACTCGCTGCACGTCTCGCCCGGGCGATTTCTTCTTCACGTTCGAGTTGCTCGAGGTAGCGTTTCTGGCGATCAACGTCCGCCTTGGCGCGGCGAAGGTTCATCTCTTCTTCGTAGCGTTGTTTGCGCTCTTCATACGCACGTTGCTGCATCTCGCTGCTGAATTGCCGCTGACTTTCATACTCGCGGCGTCGCGATTCGTAGCTTGAAGTATTTTCGCCCGCCGGGGCCGTATATCGGTCGTCAGCGACGTACTGTTTCTTCTGGCTCTCGGCGGAACGGATTTCATTTGTTTCTTGTCGCAATTTATCGTCAGCCTCTTTTTGCGCGCGCAGTTCCTGATCAAGTCGCTGCGTCTCCTGCACGCGGCGTGCTTCGCGCTCCTTTGCGCGGCGCTCTTGCTGCTCTTCAGCGACGATGCGCTCGCGCTCAAGGCGCTGGCTGGTTTGGGCGCGTGCGTATTGCCAATAGAGTCCACCAACGATGACGGTGACGGCGGCCAAAATCATCCAGGTGCGGGGCGCGCGCAGCATCGCCAGTACGCCG
>JANMPY010000443.1:0-2678 GCA_031370095.1 Betaproteobacteria bacterium | reverse complement strand
AAGCGCAGCTTGTCGATCGCGTCGGAAGCATTCGATACCAACTCGCGCAGGAAAATTTCGCGATTGGAATACAGCGAATGAATCATCAACTGCAAAAGCTGTTTGAATTCGGTCTGAAACGATAGCGTTTGTTTTTGTTCGGTGGCAGTGGTCATGTTTAACTCCGTGGTGAATCGATATTTGGTCAGGTTTGCATCGCAAATGCGGGTAAGTCGCTACTTTTTCAAGTGCTAAAATGAAGTCAAGACCAAAAATTTTACCGGAGAAATTCATGCGCGCATCGAACCTGCGAATCGCCACCCTGGCCGCTGCCATCACTTTTTTGAGCAGCCTCACGTTTGCCGATACCATCAGCGTGATTACTTCGTTCCCGAAAGAGCTGACCGAGGCATACAAAAAAGCTTACGAGGCCAAGTACCCAAACGACAAAGTGGAGATCCTCAATAAAAACACTTCAGCTGGCATCGCCTACGTGCGCGAGCAGTCGGCGGGAAGCCGCCCGGAAATATTCTGGGCCTCAGCGCCCGATGCGTTTGAAGTGCTCGCCTCGGCCAAGCTGCTGCACAAAGTAGACGGCGGCAACCCGAATATCCCGGCCAAAGTCGGCAGCTATCCGATCAACGACCCAGAAGGCCTCTACCTCGGCCAGGCGCTGGCAGGCTACGGCATCATGTGGAACACCCGCTATACCAAAGCCAACAAATTGCCCGACCCGAAAGAGTGGGCTGATTTGATGGCACCAATATATTTCGGCCATGTGGCCACCTCCTCGCCGTCGCGTTCGGGCACCACACACCTCACGGTGGAAACCATCCTGCAAGGCGAAGGCTGGGAAAAGGGCTGGAATCAAATACTGCGCATCGCGGGTAATTGTGCCGCCGTCACCGAGCGCTCATTCGGCGTACCGGATGGCGTGTCGAACGGGCAATTTGGTGTAGGACTCGTCATCGATTTTTTCGGTCTGGCCGCGAAAAATTCCGGCTTCCCGGTTGAGTTTGTTTACCCCAGCGTGACTGCAATCGTACCGGCCAATATCGCGCTCATCAATGGCGCCAAAAACGCCGAGGCCGGCAAACGCTTCATCCAGTTCACGCTGTCCGAAGAAGGCCAGGCCCTGCTGCTGGACAAGAAAATCAGCCGCCTGCCGGTGCTGCCCTCGATGTACGCCAAAGCCCCCGCCGGTTATCCGAATCCCTTTACCGGCAGCATCAAGGCCAAGGTAAATTTCGACACGGCGATCTCGGAATCGCGCTACTACGTGGTGTCGTCGATGTTCGACCAGATCATCACCTTTCGGCATAAGGAATTGGTCGCGGCAACGAAAGCGATTCACGACGCGGAAAAGCGCCTCGGCGGCAAAGCGAGCGCGCAGCTTGACGAGGCACGGAAGCTCACCTTTTCGCCGCCCGTCACCGACGCGCAAACACGAGACAAAACATTACTCGCCCTCTTCAAAGCCGACAAAAAAGACGCCGCCGCGACGGCGCAAAAGACCAAGGTCGAGGAAGAGTGGGCACAGAAAGTGAAAGCCAACTACGCGAGGGCAGTGGAGCTGGCGAGTGGCGCCAAATAATTTTGGCCGCGTAAATTTTATATCGTGTAGGACGAATAATTTTTGGAACTTTATCGCCACCACCGCACTCAATATAAGTGCAGTAGTTTCCTTGAAGTGAGTGAGTAGCATCGGGGGCCGCAGGAGTGCGGCCCCTTTCTATTTTGTCGGCGGAATATGTGAAACACTAGCACTGGCGCGGTGTTTCAGGCGTTTTTATCCTGAAAGGTGCGCCGGTGCTGGGGTTTCAAAAAAACCAGAAGCCGCCCTATTTTCATTCCGAAATTTCGGACTCAACAAGTTTTGCGAGTGAAGCAAGCGACTCCTGCCAACCGAGGTAGCACATTTCGACGGGGATCACGTCAGGAATACCTTCCTGCACCGCGTTCAGCTCGGTTCCGCAGAACACCGCCTTCAAAGCGACCGTTACTTGCATGACGCCAGGAAGGTTTGGATCGTCGAACTTGTCTGTATAACGGATCAGTTCGTTTGGCAGCAATTCCAGATATTCACCGCCGAAGGCATGGCTCTTCTCCGTGGTGAAATTTGTGAAGGACATTCTGAATGTCCCGCCAACACTGGCGTCCATATGATGCACCGTGCAGGTAAATCCGTTCGGCGGAAGCCACTTGGCCATCGCATCGGCACTGAGGAATGCCCGATAAACCCGTTCCGGTGGTGCACGTAAAACGCGGTGGAAACGAACAGTGTTGGTGGCCATGATCTATCACTCCCTTGCTTGTTGGTTTTCTGCGTATGTTGCTACAAAGCATTTTGATGCACGTAGGTTGGGCTGGCTTCATTAGCCCAACATCTAACTGCGGAGCAGTTTATATGGATCAACATGATCCGCATTGTTGGGCTAGTGAATCCAGCCCAACATACGCGCTGACCCTATTTTTCAGAGTGCGGCTTGGCCTCTGCTCGGAGCGGCGGGCGCTTTGGTGGGCATATCGCATCCACAGTTTCGGCTGCGTCTGTGTCACGCATCAGGATAAGACTCGCAACGTTTCCTCGTCGTTGAAATTTGCACACAACTCGGCCCAAACGCCGCAATTCGAACGTGTACGTGCTCGATGCTTTAGAACTGGACACCGCCTCATCCGCGAGCAAGACACACAATTGA
>JANMPY010000331.1:0-4766 GCA_031370095.1 Betaproteobacteria bacterium | reverse complement strand
CTACCGACGGGCCAGTCCTTGGGTGACGCCATCGAGCAAGTTGACGAAGCCACGTCTGGCTACCCTGCCTACTTCATGATCAATTGCGCCCATCCTACCCACTTTGGCAGCGTCGTCGATGGAGACGAGCCTTGGATTAAGCGTATCCGCGGGCTTCGCGCAAACGCCTCCACAATGAGCCACGCCGAGCTGAACGAAGCGCCGGAGCTCGATGCTGGTGACCCACTGGAACTCGGTCAGGACTATGCCGCGCTGAAGGGGGAACAATTGAAGTCCCTAAATGTATTCGGCGGGTGCTGCGGTACCGATCATCGACACATCGAGCAGATCGCATTGGCGTGCCAACCACTTTTCAACAAAGTGACCTAACCCCTTCGTTGCAGTGGGTGCCGTCGGCAGCCGCCGAACTCAACGTTAGGCATCGCGAGCACATTCCTCTCCATGCAACCCTACAAAATCTCTACCGACAGCACGCGGCTAAACGTGAAAGCCATTCACGCATTCCTGACCCAAACTTATTGGTCGCCAGGAATCCCATTCGCTACGGTAGAGAGGGCGGTAAGAAACTCGGTTTGCGTGGGCGCGTACGTGGGCAACGAACAAGTTGGCTTCGCCCGAATGGTCACCGACCGAGCGACTTTCGCGTACTTGGCTGATGTCTACGTTCTGGAAGAACACCGTGGCAACGGACTTTCCCGACGGATGATGGAAGCGATCACGCAGCTTCCTGAGCTTCAGGGCCTCAGACGAATGATGCTCGTCACGCGTGACGCGCACGGGCTGTACGAGAAATTCGGCTTCAAACTTTTGGCTGCACCGGCTCGCTTTATGGAGCTGCATAACGCCAATGCATATGCGCCGCAGCCGCCAGTGATTGATATTGGCTGAAAAATGCGGAACTCTAGCACTGGCGCGGCTTTCAGACATGAATGCTGTCAGAAACCGCACCAGTGATAGAGTTTAATTATTGGAAACTTCTCGACACCCCATTCCCGTTCGCCCTGAGCGCGTCGAAGGATTGAGCGGGCCACGTTGAATCAATGGGGTAGTCCATTTGCGCTTCGACAGGCTTAGCACGAACGAAGATTTTTATAGGCTCCCAATTAATTCAAAATACGCAGGGCTCAATCAAAGGTCTAACTATTTCGCCGCTTCGATTCGAATCAGCTCACCATCGGTTGCGTCGGTCAACAAATACAGATTACCGTCAGGTCCCTGCCGCACATCGCGAATGCGGCCTAGTTTCTTTTCGAACATGCGCTCTTCCGCAACCACTTTGTCACCTTTGAGTGTCAGCCGCACCAGCGATTGATGCGCCAGCGCGCCGACGAATAAATTGCCTTTCCACTTTGGAAAATTATTGGCCGTATAAAAAGCCATTCCCGACGGCGCAATCGAGGGCACCCAAACGTGCAACGGAGCAACCATGCCGTCTTTCGCGGTGCCCTCACCGATCTTGGTGCCGCTGCCGTAATTCGCACCGAACGTGATCACCGGCCAGCCGTAATTGGCGCCTGCAGTGAGAATGTTCACCTCGTCGCCTCCTTGCGGACCGTGTTCGTGCGCCCACACGCGACCCGTTTCGGGATGCAAGGCCGCGCCCTGCATATTGCGATTACCCCACGTAAAAATTTCAGACCGTGCGCCCAGCGTTTTCACAAAAGGATTGTCGGTCGGTACGCGACCATCGTCATGCAGGCGAATACTTTTGCCACCGTGGTCGCCCAATTGCTGCGCGCGATGCGTGGCTCCTTTGGCCGGACTATCGCCACGGTCACCGAGCGTAATGTAAAGATAGCCCTGCCGGTCAAACACGATGCGCGATCCGAAATGTTGTTGCGCCGCAGATTTTGGCTGCATTTGAAACAACAACTCAACGTTAGTCATCATCGGCGCGTCGCGCGTGCCGCCGAGTTTGCCGCGGCTAAGCTCAGTGCCATATTCGCCCGGTGTCCCCGCGTTGTACGTCCAGTAAATCCAGCCGTTCTGGGCGTACTTGGGATGCAGCGCGACATCGAGCAAACCACCCTGTCCGTGTTCGGTCGCTTTCGGCAGCCCGTCGATTGGTTTGTCGATAAGTTTGCCGCCGTCAACAATGCGCATCGTGCCGCGCCGCTCGGTCACGAGCATGCGCCCGTCCGGCAAGAACGCCACGCCCCAGGGGTGATACAGCCCCTTGACGACAGACACTGCACGCACTGTATGAAGCTCGGTTTTGAAGACGCGCTCGCTTGATTCATTTGCTGCGGACTGCGCCAATACGACAGTCGTTAGCAAAGAAACAAATATCGCCGTCAAGCGTTGCGCAAGGTAGAGGGGTTGATTTGTCATGGCAGCCACGTTCGAGTCTGATCTGGCGGAAGCGGTGAGATTCGAACTCACGGAAGAGTCTCCCCTTCGCTGGTTTTCAAGACCAGTGCCTTAAACCGCTCGGCCACGCTTCCAATATGACCAATATTTTACCATCCGCACCACATTTTTCCCCTGTAGAAACAACGCATCTTGAAACTTTATGCGTTAGCCTATAGTCTTATGGTTGCATTCATCGTTTCAGGAGAAAACACATGGCAATCAACGTACCTATCATCACTTCAACCGATACGCTTGCACCCGCGCAAAACCGCGTTCTGCGCAACACCTACGCGCTGCTCGCACTTTCACTGGTGCCGACCGCGCTCGGTGCGTGGCTGGGCGTGCAGCTTAAATTTTCATTCATGTCGGGCAATCCCTTCATCGGCTTCATGCTGTTTCTGGCAATCGCGTTTGGTTTTTTCTACGCCATCGAGAAAACCAAAAATAGCGCATGGGGTGTCGCGATCCTGCTGGGCTTTACGTTTTTCATGGGGCTCATGTTGTCGCGCCTGGTCGGCAGCGTGCTTAATCTCAACAACGGCGGCACTTTGGTGGCCACCGCAGCGGGCGGCACGGCGCTGATTTTCTTTGCGATGGCCACGTTGGCGGGCACCATCAAGCGCGATCTTTCCGGCATGGGCAAATTTCTAATGATGGGCGTGGTGTTGCTCATCGTCGCTGCGTTGGCAAATATATTTTTGCAAATGCCTGCGCTGATGTTGACCATCATGGTGCTGGCCATCGGCATTTTTTCAGCGCTTCTGCTTTATGACGTGAACCGCATCATCACGGGCGGCGAGACCAACTACATCAGCGCGACGCTGGCGATTTATCTCGATATTTATAATATTTTCAGCAATCTTTTGGCACTGCTGGGCATTACCAATAGCGACTGAAATGTGGTTTTGAAAAATTAAATGCGGCCAGCAGATGAACTGCTGGCCGCTTTTTCTTTTCCGGGTGGTATTTCAGCGACTGAAAGTTGGTTGCGACGGATAGGAAATCCGGAAACGACTTCGTCACGCGGCCAGCGTAGGACATGAAACACCAGCACTGGCGCGCCTCACAGGCTAAAAACGCCTGAAGAAGCTCGCCAGTACTAGAGTTTGCCTAGCATCGGTAAATCAATCCCGCTCAAACACCGCAATCGCCTCCACATGCGCCGTGTGCGGGAACATATTCACCACCCCCGCCGCCTTTAACGTAAATCCCTGCGTATGCACCAGTAAGCCCGCATCGCGCGCGAGCGTGCCGGGGCTGCAGGCGACGTAGACGATGCGTTTTAATTCGGGTCTTACATCGCGCCCCAGCAAATTGCAGACTTCCATCGCGCCATCGCGCGGCGGGTCGATCAGCATTTTTGTCACGGCAGGAATTTTCTGCATGGCTGCTGCCTGATCGGTATACAAATCGGCTGCAAAAAAACGTGACGCATGCGACAGACCATTTCGTGTTGCGTTGTCGCTGGCGCGCTGCACCAGCGACTCACTGCCCTCAACGCCGACAACATGCGCGCCGAGTCGTGCAATCGGTAAACTGAAATTACCCAGCCCGCAAAATAAATCAGCAATCATCTCGCCCGGTTGCGGCTGCAGCAAATCCATCGCCCGCTTCACCATCAAGCGATTCACCGCATGGTTCACCTGCGTGAATTCAGTGGGTCGGAAATTTAATTCAAGATCAAACTCTGGCAGCAAATAAGTGAGCTCCGGCGCGTCGAGCGGATACCACGGCACCGCTGTGTCCGGCCCTTTGACCTGTAGCCACCACTGAATCTTGTGTGCGTCGGCAAACACCTTCAGTTTTGCCTCATCACCGGCCGTGAGTGGCTCGAGGATGCGCAACACCAGCGCCGTGACGCGCTCCCCGACCGCAACTTCAATCTGCGGAATGCGATCCCGCTTGTCGAGCGTGCTCAATACTTCACGCAGCGGATCGATCATGCGTCCGACACCGCCGGCCAGCACCTCGCAGGAATGCATGTCGGCCACATAGCTGGATTTTTTTTCACGAAAGCCAACCAGCACGCCGCCTTTTTTGGCTACGTAATTCACCGACAGCCGCGCCCGGTGCCGGTACTGCCACGGCGCTGCGTAAATCGGCGGCAGAATGCGTTCAGGTGTGACCTTGCCGATGCGGGCGAGATTGTCTTCCAGCACCCGCTGTTTGGCCGCGACTTGCAGGCGTGGGTCGGCATGTTGCAATGCGCAGCCGCCACAAATTTCATAGAAACGACATCCGGGCGCGATCCGCTCGGCGGAGACGCGCAAAATTTTTAATAGCGTCGCGGTTTCAAAATTCTTTTTCTTCCGCGATGGCTGGTATTGCACCAATTCATACGGCAAAGCGCCCGCGATAAAAACAGCCTTACCGTCGACGTGGGCGACGCCGCGACCTTCGTAGTCGAGTGATTC
>JANMPY010000262.1:0-2638 GCA_031370095.1 Betaproteobacteria bacterium | reverse complement strand
CACAACCCGTTGATCACAATACTACTTGTACTTAGACGGCGACGGAGAAAATGCCTTACACCACTGGTCCCAAGGCGGCGCAATGCCAGCCAACAAGAGCAGCGTAATCGAAAAATCAAATGGGCAAATGCCCAGCATCCGCGCACCTCTTCAGGCATTTTCGTCTCGAACGGCACGCCAAATGGCGATCTATGCCGCGTTATGCTGATTTAGCTGCCGCGTTTTACTGTGGTGCAGTACGCCTAATTTATTGCCGCCTGTTCCGGCGGCGTGCGACGCAGCACGTGCGTGCCCTTGTCACCGAGCTCTTTGGCGAAATGCACGTTCTTGCTCGCGGCATGCATGTACAAATTAAAGCCGCCAAAATGACTGGCGGCGTATTTGTGCGCGCCGCCAAGGTCGTATTCCAGGCGATGCACCGCGCTCTCAAAAAATGCCGGTGTCTTGGTGACCAGATCGTCCCCGGATTTGAACACTACCTGCTCACCTTGTACGGATTTTTTGACCGCAATGCCGGCAGCCACGAACTCCGGATACAGATGATCGCGGCATTTTTCGAGGTAGCAGCGATCTGACATCTGCGCAATGATGTCGGCAGAGCCCAACAAGCTGCCCAGCATGCGCAGCACCGGATCTTCGATCAGAATTTGGGCAACACGTTTCTCGAAACCGGTGTAATGAATCAATTCCGCCGCTTCCTCAGCGCAGTCGCCCAAGCCGATTTGCGGCGCATAAGCCCGCAAAAAAGCCGCCCCGCGCGAAACGTGATTCAACGTGTACTCCGCACCGTTCTTCGCCATTGCATCTGCGGTCTGTCGCAAATAGCCCATATCGTGAAACAGCGCGGTCACCACACCGAGCTGAAAAAATCGAACCCCCAGCGCGGGCGTGCCGCTGCGTGATCGTTCATAACCGTCCATAAGCCGCGCCATGGCCAGCGTGACATCCATGACGTGCTGTAGATTATGGTATGCCGTATCGCAGGCTTGGTAGCCGGGATAAAGGCCTGCATAGAGCTTGCCGACATCATCGAAAGCGCGATCCATGATGACGTGCGCAGCACCCGGGTAGAGCAGTCGGAAAAGCCGGGCAATTTCCCTGTGCACCGACGTCGCATCGGTGGTCTGAATGCGATTGGTCACGTCAAAATCGTTGCGTCTTATTTGCATAGGCTCCCGCCGCACCTGGTGAAGAAGAGCCGCTGTGCGTGTCTGCTACGCGCCCTTTCCGTATGCCTTCATTGTCACATCTTTGCTTAAAAAAAAGCAAATGCCCGCCGCAATCAGGGGATGGCTGTAGCGCGTGCAAAGTTGGGGACGCGGCGTTATAGTGAGTAATCGCTTCAACCAACGGCTCAAACATGGAAACCAACGACGCAAGCGAGGCAATCGAGCACCGCATCATCGAGCTGAAACAGGAGCATCGCGACCTCGATTTGGCCATCGGCGCGTTGGTGGCCGATCCGGTTCACGACGAGTTGCAACTGAAGCGTCTGAAAAAACGCAAACTGTTGTTGAAGGATCAGATTTCCTTTTTGGACGCGCAACTCACGCCGGATATTCCCGCGTAGCGTGAAGCCCGGTGGGCGCGCGGGGAACCTTTTTTGCGCGGCAGTTGTCGTTGGTATGCGGTCGCTTTTCACTGACACCATTGACCTATGCCGTGTATCTGCCCATTCAATTCGGAGGATAATTGACCCTCCGGTCAGCACGCTGCGTTCCGCACTCGTCATAAATCTTCCAAATCGCGCTTAAGAAATGAAAAAAAATATTGTTGTCGTCGGCTTGTGTGTCGGCTTGGTACTAATCGGCGGCGCCGGCTATTGGCTGGGAAAGACGCAGTCCGCGACGACGACGACCAACCCGCCAAGTAGCGCTGCGCCGGGCGGATCGCAGTCGGCGGCCAAGCCAGGGTCAGGGCCAGGTGGTACGGCTGCCGGTGGTGGCGGAATCTCAATTGAAGCGTCCAAGGTCAAAACCGTGCGCATGTCGCAAGGGTTGACCGCGGTGGGCTCGCTGCGCTCGGATGAGTCGGTGACGATACGGCCGGAGGTGTCAGGTCGCATCAGTGAAATTGGCTTTCGCGAAGGTCAGCGCGTCAAGAAAGGCGCAACGCTGATTCGCTTCGATACATCGGTGCAGCGCGCCGAATTAGAGCAGGCTGCGGCCAATCTGGGCTTAAGCAAAAGTCGATTGGAGCGGTCGCGCGACCTGTTCACCAAAGGCTTCATTTCTGCGCAGGCACGCGACGAAACCGAAAGCAATTTCAAACTCGCGCAGGCAAGCTACGATCTTTCCGAAGCGCGCTTGAGCAAACTCGAAATCAAAGCGCCTTTCGGCGGCATTGTCGGCTTGCGCATGGTCAGCATCGGCGACTATGTGAAGGATGGTCAGGACATCGTCAACCTTGAGGAGATCGATCCGCTGAAAGTGGATTTCAAAATTCCGGAAATTTATTTGAAGCAGGTCGCGGTCGGCCAGGCGCTGCAAATTACGCTGGACGCGTTCCCGAATCAGACATTTCAGGGCAAGGTATTGGCGATCAATCCGCTGGTCGATACCAATGGCCGCTCAATCGTTATTCGCGCCGTGATCAAAAATACCGAAGCGCGCCTGCGACCGGGCATGTTCGCGCGCGT
>JANMPY010000244.1:0-4764 GCA_031370095.1 Betaproteobacteria bacterium | reverse complement strand
CAGCATGATTCCTGTCGTCTCGGCCGTTGACGGCATGGCGCTCGGCGGGGGTTGCGAGTTTCAAATGCACTCGGATCGCGTCGTCGCTACGCTCGAAAGTTATATTGGTTTGGTCGAAGTCGGCGTCGGTCTATTGCCTGCAGGTGGCGGCTTAAAGGAAATGGCTTTGCGCGCAGCACTCTCCGCCAATGGCGGCGATCTGTTGCCAGCGATTCAGAAAAGTTTCAAGCTTGCGGCGATGGGCGAAGTTTCCAAGAGCGCGCAGGAAGCCAAAGAGATGGGTCATATGCGCTGGCGCGACACGATCATTTTTAATCGAGATGAATTGCTTTACGTGGCACTTGAAACTGCGCGCGCAATGGCAAACGCCAGCTACCGTCCGCCGTTGGCACCGACAGCTTTTCCCGTTGCGGGCAACACCGGCATTGCAACGCTAAAGATGATGCTCATCAACATGAAAGAAGGCGGATTTATTTCCGATCACGACTACGATATCAGTTCGCGCATTGCGGCGTGTTTGTGTGGTGGCGAGGTGGATCCAGGCTCGATGGTGAATGAGGAATGGATGTTGGCGTTGGAGCGGAAACATTTTTGTGAATTGGCCAAGACTGAGAAAACGCAGGCGCGGATTGAGTTCATGTTGAAAAACGGTAAACCACTGCGCAATTAAGCGCGGACGATTGGAGAATCAAAATGACCAAACAAATTCAAGAAGCATACATCGTCGCCGCCGTCCGCACCCCCGTCGGCAAA
Source organism: Betaproteobacteria bacterium (assembly GCA_031370095.1). Lineage (GTDB taxonomy): Bacteria > Pseudomonadota > Gammaproteobacteria > Burkholderiales > Usitatibacteraceae > UKL13-2. The sequence goes on along the minus strand of JANMPY010000244.1, from coordinate 4,011 downwards.
GCCCCACGCGGCATGTTCAAAAATATTCGTCCTGACGACATGTTGGCCCATGTGCTGCGCGGCGTGATCGCGCATGTGCCGGGTCTTGATCCGCACGACATTGGCGATGTGGTGGTTGGCTGCGCGATGCCGGAAGGTGAGCAGGGGATGAACGTGGCGCGTATCGGCGTGTTGCTGGCGGGTTTGCCGGACAGCGTGCCGGCCGTGACCATCAATCGATTCTGCTCGTCGGGCTTGCAGGCGATCAGCATGGCGGCGGACCGCATTCGCAGCGGCGACGATGATGTCATGATCGCAGCCGGTACCGAGAGCATGTCGATGGTGCCGATGATGGGCAACAAGGTCGCGATGAATCAATCGGTGTTTACCAGCAACGAAAATGTCGCCATTGCCTACGGCATGGGCATCACGGCCGAGAACGTTGCCAAGCAGTGGAAGGTGACGCGTGAAGAGCAGGATGCATTCGCGGTGGCGTCGCATCAAAAAGCGGTCAAGGCAATTGCCGCCGGTGGTTTCAAGGATGAAATTCTTGCCTATGAAATCGATGCGTCGCTGCCGGATCTTGCGAGTGGCGCGATCAAACACAAAAAAAGTACGGCCGATACCGACGAAGGCCCGCGCGCAGATTCGACACTTGAATCACTCGCGAAACTGCGCACCGTGTTTGCGGCCAAAGGCAGTGTGACTGCGGGCAATTCCTCGCAAATGTCGGATGGCGCGGGGGCGGTATTGTTGATGAGCGAAAAGGCGTTGAAAAAATATAACGTGCAACCCATCGCCCGTTTCGTTTCCTTCGCAGTCGCCGGCGTGCCGCCGGAGATCATGGGCATTGGCCCGATCAAGGCGATTCCGAAAGTGCTGACGCAAGCGGGCATCAAGGCCGACGATCTCGACTGGATCGAGCTCAATGAAGCGTTTGCTGCGCAGGCTTTGGCGGTGATCAAGGATCTTGGTTTGAACGCAGACAAGATTAACCCGCAGGGCGGTGCCATCGCGCTCGGCCACCCCTTGGGCGCGACCGGCGCGATCCGCGCGGCGACGTTGCTGCATGGCATGCGGCGCAACAAACAAAAGTGGGGAATGGTGTCGATGTGCATCGGCACCGGCATGGGTGCGGCGGGATTATTTGAGGCGCTGTGAGCGCCGGACTACTATACGTTGCATAAAAACAACGCTGCCTCGGCGCATGAATGAGTGCGCAGGCGCAGCGACAAATGCTTTTTCCGCTAGTAAGGGCGCGGATCAGCGATGAAATTTCATCGCTGATGACTGCGGAGGCAGCTTTTTACGCTGCACTGCACAAGTCGTAATTTGCCTGTGCCTAAACAATTTCATGTACAGTATTTAAAAGACGGTAATCTTTACTGAAATGCGACTAATGTCCGGTAAAGACAACACCGAATACAAGTTTCAACACCATTCTCGAGGAGAGCATTAAATGAGCAATTTTTCCAAGCGCGCTCGCGCACTTTCACCCGTCCTGAAAGCGTCGGCGCTGGCCATCGCGTTGGCACTTGTCGGCAACGCCAACGCGGCGCAATTCAACTACGACAATGGTTTCAGCGGCAGCTTTGATTCGACGTTCTCGTATGGCATCTCGGTACGCGCGCAAGAGGCAAGCAAGACCTTGATCGGTATCGCCAACGGCGGCGTCGGGCGCTCGGTGAACGACGACGATGGCAATCAGGCGTACAAGAAGGGCAGCCCGTTTTCACAATTGCTCAAGGGCACCCACGAGCTCTCCGCGAAGTACGACGGATGGAGCATGCTGATTCGTGGCTTGTATTTTGTCGACACCGAAGCGCGCGGTGCCAGCAATCTCGGACCCATTGGTCGTGATCGTCTCGCGCAGGATGCCAAGATTCTTGACGCCTTCGTCGCACGCACATTCGATTTCGGTGGCAAAAACGTAAACGTTCGCGCCGGTCGTCAAGTGATTTCCTGGGGTGAATCGACGTTCATTCCGAACGGCATCAACGTCATTAACGCGGTCGACATCTCCAAGCTGCGTACGCCAGGCTCCGAATTGAAAGAAGCGTTCATCCCGACCAGCACTTTGTATGCCTCGTTTGAGTTGACCAAGCAGGCCAGTCTGGAAACGTTCGTGCTGTTTAATCACGATACCTTCAAGCTCGATCCAAAAGGCTCGTACTTCAGCAACAACGATACGGCCTCTGATGATGCCAATCGCTTGATTGTCAGCTTCGGTCGGCGTAAGGATTTGTCGGGTAAAGCGCCGACCAATCCGGTGCCGCCAACAGCGCCGGGTGCCGGCCCGCTTGCGCAGTCGTTGTATGGAATTTTCGACCCTGCGGCAGCGGTGTGGGCGCCACGTGCTGCGGATCGCAATCCTAAAGACACCGGCCAATACGGCGCGGCATTCCGCTATCTCGCGACAGAATTGAACAACACTGAATTCGGCGCTTATTACCTGAAGTACCACAGCCGTATTCCGTTTTTCTCCGGCGTGAGGGGCACGGTTACTTCGATCCTGACAGGCGGACCCTTGGGCGTACCGACGGGTCAAACCGGTACGGCTAATTACTTTGTTGAGTATCCATCCGACATCAAACTTTACGGTTTCTCGTTCAACACACAAGGTCCGCTCGGTATTGCCTTGCAGGGCGAGGTGTCGTATCGTCCCAACCAGCCGCTGCAAATTGCCGGTCCGGAATTGGTTCTCGCCGTTCTTGGCGCACCAAATCTGTTGACCGGATTTGCCACGATCCCGGGTACGATCAGCGCGGCCAATCCGTTCGGCGCGTCTGCCGCCGCCTTGGTTCCCGCTGGTACCGAGATCACCGGTTTTCGTCGTGTCAAAGCGACACAGTTTCAGATGACCGGCACTAAGTCATTCCCAGCGGTGTTGGGTGCTGATCAAGGCATCGTTGTCGGCGAGTTCGGTTACACCCGATACAGCGGCCTGACCGACGCACTGAAATTTACCGGACCGGGCGTCAATTTACCGGCGACCGTGCAGGGCTCGGTTGCGGGACAGGCGGGCTCAGTGCAGCCGGGCGGCTACACCACTGAAAACTCGTATGGCTATCGATTGGTCGGTCGTCTTGACTACACCAACTCGTTGTTCGGTGGCAACCTATCACCGCGGGTTGCGTTCAGCCACGACGTGAAGGGTGTTTCGCAGACGTTCAACGAGGGCGTGAAATCGATCTCGTTCGGCTCAAGCCTTGAGTTGAAGAAACAGTGGGTGTTTGATGTTTCTTACAATATGTTCTTCGGTGGGCGAGTGTATTGCGGTACCGATCAGATCACCAACCCGGCGCAGACTGCGCTTGGGGCTCAAATCAACGGCGTCGCCGCGTTGGGAAGAGCACCGCAGGGCGCTGGCTTTTGCTCGAACGCCAACCCGATCCGTGATCGCGATTTCTACTCGTTCTCGGCGTCATACTCGTTCTAAATTGTATTTGCGGAAGCGCGCCGACTTGCCAGTAACGGAGTCGGCGGACTGACCACCTTCAACGTTAGACCAAGGCAAGAAGACCTTGGCTCACGTTGGAAAAATGATTTTTGTAGAAAATAAACATAACTTTCTGGAGGAAACATGAACGTTAAACGATTGACGATGCTGGCAGCGGCGACTCTGGGCGCCCTGACCATTTCGGCCGGCGCGTACGCCCAGCTTGCCGCAGGCGATTTGGCAAAACTAGGCACCACGCTCACGCCGATGGGCGCGGAAAAAGCTGGAAATGCGGCGGGCACCATTCCCGCATGGGACGGCGGTATCACCAAGGTTCCGGCTGGCGTGACTTTCAAGACCGGCGGCACCTACCCTGATCCGTTCCCGACGGACAAGGCGCTGTTTACGATTACGGCCGCCACCGCAGACAAGTACAAAGACAATCTCTCGCCTGGCCAACTGGCGATGTTGAAGCAATATCCAACTTACAAGTTGAATGTCTTCACGACGCGTCGCACGGCTGCGTACCCTGAGGGGCACTACAAAGAAACCAAAGAATGCGCGGCAAAGGCCAAGCTCGCTGCTGGCGGTAA
>JANMPY010000203.1:0-2544 GCA_031370095.1 Betaproteobacteria bacterium | reverse complement strand
TGCCGGTTCACTTGCGTTGTGCCGTCGCATGCGTTACTGTTTACCCAATAAAAAAAGTAGTCGCGCGCCAGAAGTTGTCAGGGAGAATTATTTCCATGGAGTTTTCAATGACGCGCATGCGATTTTCGGTTTCATTTCCTTTTGTTGTTCTTCTCTTTCTTCTGCTGCTGGGTTTTACGCAGCCAGCGCACGCCGATGTCACGTTGCAACCGCTGGTCGCAGGCCTGTCCGCGCCGGTGGATATTGCCAATGCGGGTGATGGTAGCGGGCGATTATTTATCGTTGAGCAATCCGGCAAAATTCGCATCATCCAGAACGGTACGCTGCTGCCCACGCCGTTTCTGGATATTCAAGCAGTGGTTAGTTTCGGTGGTGAACGCGGCTTGCTCGGCCTGGCCTTTCATCCGCAGTACGTGACCAATGGCCGCTTTTTCGTGTTCTATACGTCGAAGGCGCTTGGTGGTCTTGCCAATGGCGATGTCGCGATTGCGCGCTATCAGCGTTCAGCCACAGACGCCAACCTCGCCGACGCAAGTTCTGGCCAAGTCGTTCTGAGCGTTCCGCACTCGACCTTCGATAATCACAACGGCGGCGCGTTGCGATTCGGGCCTGACGGATATTTGTACATCGGCGTGGGCGACGGCGGCAGTGGTGGCGATCCTTTCAACGCCGGGCAGGATTTGAATTCGCTGCTTGCCAAGATTTTGCGCATCGATGTGAACGGCGCGTCTTCCTACGTCGTGCCATCGACCAACCCGTTCGTCGCGACCGCCGGTGCGCGGCCCGAGATCTGGGCCTACGGCGTGCGCAATCCGTTTCGCTTCAGCTTTGACCGCGGCAGCGGCGATTTTTACATCGGCGATGTCGGCCAGGGCGATCGCGAAGAAGTGGACCGACAAATCGCCGGCAGCGCGGGCGGCGCAAACTATGGGTGGCGCATATTTGAGGGCTTGCGCTGCTTCAACTCGCCAGCGACGCCGCCGAATTGCACCACACCGCCTGCCGATTACGTGCCGCCGATTTTCGATTATCCGCACACGCTTGGCCAATCGATTACCGGCGGCTATGTGTACCGCGGCTCGAGTACGCCGGACATTTTGGGGAAGTACATGTTCGCCGATTTTGTCCAAAGCAAAATATTTGTTAGCCCGATTGTCCCCGCGACTTTCACGCAGCTCACGTCGTTGTCCCAGCAGGTCAGCACGTTCGGGGAAAGCGAATCGGGCGAGCTGTATTTGGCCAATTATTCAACCGGCACCATCTACAGTTTTTCGTCCTCCACCGACGCGACACCCGATGCATTCACGTTCACCGCCACGCGCAATGTTCCACTCAACACTGCGGCCACCTCCAATCCGGTCAGGATCACCGGGCTCGGACCGAATGCGAATATCTCTGTGGTTGGTGGCCAATATTCGATTGGCTGCACGGCTGCTTTCACCGCGACGCCAGGCACCATTGCCAATAACGCCACCGTCTGCGTGCGACACACCAGCGCAAATGCGAATAACGCGACGGTGACCACCACACTTACCGTGGGCAGCGTTGCGGCGAATTTCACGTCAACGACGGCGGCCTCGTTTGCGCTGCTGGCCGTGCAGTCGCGCAAAACGCACGGAGCCGTCGGGTCGTTTGATGTGACGATTGACACCACGCTCATCGCGCCAAATGTCACCGTCGAGCCGCGCGTCATCGGCTCCGGGCACACCATCGTCTTTCAATTCACCGGCCCGATCACCGCACCGGGCACTGTGAGCGTCACACCGGTAGGCATTGCATCAGCGGTGACATCGGGAAATGATGTGGTCGTCACGCTGACGGCAGTGCCGGATAACCAGCGGGTCACCGTATCACTCATCGATGTCAATGGCGGCACGCCAGCGCAGGCATCGATTGGCTTTTCGGTCGGCGATGTAAACAACACGCGCTCCGTCAGCGCCAGCGACATCAGCAGCGTGAAGGCGCGATCAGGCCAGGCGACGTCTGGTTTGAATTTCCGGTTCGACGTAAACGCAACCGGCGCGATCAGCGCTGCCGATATTTCGGCAGTGAAAGCGCGGTCCGGGTCGGTGATTCCGTAGGCGTTTAATGACCCGCGTGTCGCAGGTGAAGCGCGCTCGCTGGAATGCACATCCCCCTTATGCAAAAAGGGATGTGCATGGCGGAGATCGAACGTGGCAGCGCCATTGTGCAACTTAAAGCATCATAAAATTCTCTAGAAATGATTCACCCCGTGCCTCCAATATTTCGTGCTGTTCTCGCACTGGCCCTCCTCTGCGCAGCGTCGTGCGCGCTCGCTACGCCACCCACAGTAGGCGGCTGTCCGGTTTTCCCCGCCAACAATTACTGGAACACGCCAATCGACCAACTGCCCGTGCATGCGCGCTCGGCGGCATGGGTGAATACCATCGGCGTGACCAAAAGACTGCATGCCGACTGGGGAAATGTGCTTGCCGATAACTACGGCATTCCTTTCATCACCGTCACACTGCGCAGCCGAACGTGCCAATCGCGTTCGAGGTCGCCGATGAAAGCGATGCGGGG
>JANMPY010000166.1:0-2331 GCA_031370095.1 Betaproteobacteria bacterium | reverse complement strand
CTCAGCGAGACCTCATTTCATCATCGCGCCATAAACCATATCGGGAATGAGCTGGCGGTAATGGGGACGCAATCCCGGTGTCTGTGCCATCCAGATCACGGCCAGCTTCTCTCTCGGATCGATCCAAAAATTTGTCCCGCCGAGTCCGTTCCAGTCGGCGATACCTGGCGTGCCGAGCGTGCCCGCTTCGCCGATTTCAATGCGAATGGCAAAGCCGAGCCCGAATCCATAGCCCGGTCTCGGCCCGGGTGCTGCGCTGCTCGGCGGCAGCGTCGCGCGCACGCCTGAAAGGTGATCGGCCAACATGTACTCGACAGTTTTCGGCGAAATGATGCGCACGCCATCGAGTTCACCGCCGTTGAGCAGCATTTGCGCAAATCGCAGGTAATCGTCGGCCGTGGAAACCGCGCCGCTGCCACCGGAAAAGCGCATCGGCGGTTTCCTGACATCGTTCAAGCCAATTTTTATTTTCAATACCGGATCGATCTCAAACGGCTCAGCTATTCGACTTTGTTTAGCAAGCTCCACCGAAAACGCGGTGTCCTTCATCCCGAGCGGGCGAAAAATACGCTCGGCAAGAAGTGCATCAAGCGATTGCGCTGAAACACGTTCAAGCAGTACGCCCAACACATCTGTCGCGATGCTGTATTCCCACTTGCCGCCGGGCTGCGATTGCAAAGGCAACTTTGACAGTTTTTCTATCCACTCCGCACTCGTTTGCTCGGCGCCGTCGATGCGGTTTTTTTTGTATTCATCTTTGATCAGCGATTTACCCTCGAAGCCGTAGGTCAATCCCGCTGTGTGGCGCAGCAAATCGTGAATCGTCATTTCGCGCGCAGCAGGTACAACATCCAGGATTTTTTTGCCGCTTGCGTCCGCCCGTTCGACGCCAACCTTCAGGTTGCCAAGCTCCGGCAAGTATTTGGATACGGGATCGGCGAGAAATATTTTGCCCTCTTCAACCATCATCATCGCGGCCACCGAGACGATGGGTTTGGTCATCGAGTAGAGCCTGAAAATCGAATCACGCCGCATCACAGCTTTTGTCTTTGGATCCTGCATGCCAATTGTTTCGGCATGAACGAGATTGCCGTTGCGCGCCACCAGAATAACGGCTCCAGGCAGGCGCGCGTCGCTCACATCCTTGTTGATTCTGGCGCTTAAGGCATCGAGTCGCGGTGCTGAAAATCCCTGATTGTAGATGTTTGGGAGTGCGCGGTTATCGGCTGCCGCGAGCAGCGTCGCGCAACTCGCCGCGAGGGCAATTATTGATCGTCTTGCAAAAGGACCCAAGTTCATTTGACGCTCCACATTCTCTATTAGCCGGGCCTGATTATGCGTTGAATGCCCTTAAAATATGGACATGTCGATGGCTCTCCTACTCATCCCCGATTTTGCGCTCATTCTTTTCGGTTTTTTTCTGAATCGGATTACCGATTGGGGTCGCGATTTTTGGGGCGGTCTGGAAAAACTGATTTATTACGTGCTGTTTCCGGCGCTGCTGTTTAATTCGATTGCCAGAACAAAAATTGATTTCGTCCTGGCAGCACCGGCGCTGAAGACGGCAGTCGTGGTGTGCATTGTCGGCATCACACTCGCGTGGCTGGCCAAGCCGCTGTTTCGACCGACCGATAAAACCTTTGCCTCGGGCTTTCAAACGGCGTTTCGTTTTAATTCCTACATCGGTCTGGCCGTCGCGGGACGGCTGCACGGTGAGGCCGGGATCGCCGCGTTCGGCATCATTATCGGACTCGTCGTACCCATCTGCAATATCGCGTCCGTGTGGGCGCTTACCCGACACAATAATGCGAGTTTGTGGAAGGAGCTGATGCAGAATCCACTGATTCTGGCGACGGTGAGCGGCGTGCTTTACTCAGTATCCGGGCTGCCACTGCCGGAGGTGGTGCAGTTGCTGATATCCCGAATGGGTGCTGCCTCACTCGCATGCGGACTGTTGTGTGTCGGTGCAGCGCTGGTGATGAAAAATGTCGGCAAGAACGCTGCGCTCATTAGCTATTTTACGGTTGTGAAATTGATTGTGTTGCCCGTCACTGCCATCGTCACCGCACGCGCGCTTGGCGTAACCGGCGTATTCTTTGATATGGTGGTTTTATTTGGTGCATTGCCCACCGCAACTTCCGCGTATGTGCTGGCGGTGCGGATGGGTGGAGATGGGCCGCTGGTTGCGCAGGGCGTGACGGTATCAACACTGCTCGGCATGCTGTCGATCCCGCTGTGGTTAAATGCCAGTAGATTTCTATAAAGGCCCAAAGGAAAAATCATGCGTCTTGAAGATGAAAAAGAGAGTGACAACGTTGAAGATGGCCGTCG
>JANMPY010000159.1:0-2384 GCA_031370095.1 Betaproteobacteria bacterium | reverse complement strand
CTAAAAGGGCCGGAAATTTTTGTCATCATGACCAGCGGCATGGCGAGTGTGGCCGGTGCGGCGCTGGCGGGCTACGCGGGTCTCGGCGTGAAGATGGAATATTTGATCGCGGCCAGTTTCATGGCGATTCCCGGCGGATTGCTGTTCGGTAAATTACTGTGCCCATCGATTGAAGAGAGCAACATCCGCTTCGACAATATGCATTTCGAAGATAAAAAGCCGGCCAACCTGATCGAGGCTGCGGCCAGTGGCGCGACGCTGGGTTTGAAAATTGCCGTGAGCGTCGGCGCGATGCTGATTGCGTTCATCGGCTTGATCGCTTTGTTCAACGGCATCGTCGGCGGTGTGGCCGGCTGGATCGGCTACCCCGGCGTGAATCTGGAAACGATGCTCGGCAAAATATTTGCGCCGCTTGCCTACATGCTCGGCGTCACTTGGGAACACGCCGCCTTCGCCGGTAATCTCATTGGGCAAAAACTGATCCTGAACGAATTCGTCGCCTACGTCGGCTTGGCACCGTACCTGCAGCCGGTCGATAAAGTCGTCGCGGCGGGCCTCACGGTGATCGATCCGCGTTCGCTTGCGATCCTGTCATTTGCGCTATGTGGATTTGCCAATATTTCATCCATTGCGATTTTGGCTGGCGCGTTCGGCAGCGTCGCGCCACATTTGCGCGGCATCGTCGCCAAATACGGACTGCGCGTCGTGGCGGCGGCAACGTTATCGAATTTGATGAGTGCGACCATTGCCGGTATTTTTCTTTCCACCAAATATTGACGCCGATGTTTCTCCCGCAGGAAATCATCCGCAAAAAGCGCGACGGTCACGCGCTTGACGACGCCGATATCGCCGCGTTCGTATGCGGCGTCGCATCGGACGAGGTGAGCGAAGGGCAAATCGCTGCGTTCACGATGGCTACGTTTCTCAACGGCATGTCGAGGGCTGAAGCGGTCACGTTGACGCTGGCGATGAGGGACTCGGGCACGGTCCTCAATTGGCAATCGCTAAATCTTCCAGGACCAATTGTTGATAAGCATTCGACCGGCGGCGTCGGTGATGTCGTATCGCTCATGCTGGGGCCGATGTTGGCGGCGTGTGGCGGCTTCGTGCCGATGATTTCCGGGCGCGGGCTCGGGCACACGGGCGGCACGCTGGACAAGCTCGATTCTATTCCCGGCTATCAGACCAATATTTCGATTGAGAAATTTCAGTTCGTTGTGCGTGACGCTGGTGTCGCCATCATCGGCCAAACCGCTGAACTGGCACCCGCCGACAAACGAATCTACGCGACACGCGATGTCACGGCCACGGTCGAATCGATTCCTTTAATCACCGCGTCAATACTCTCCAAGAAACTCGCGGCGGGATTGGACGCACTGGTGATGGACGTGAAGGTCGGCTCGGGTGCCTTCATGCCGACGCTGGAAAAATCGCGTGAGCTGGCACGCAGCCTCGTCGAGGTCGGCAATGGTGCAGGACTGAAAACTTCCGCCGTACTCACCGATATGAATGAGCCCTTGGCACCTTGTGCGGGCAATGCAATCGAAGTGCGTTGTGCAATTGATTACTTGCGTGGCAAATCCCGACCGCAACGATTGCACGAGGTGACGATTGCGTTGGCGGTCGAGCTGATGGTGACGGCAGGTCTTGCCCAAAGCGAATCGGCTGCAAAGCAAGCACTGGCGCGGTGTTTGGATGATGGTCGCGCGGCGGAGCGGTTTGCCAAAATGGTTTCAGCACTCGGTGGGCCGATTGATCTCCTGGAAAATGCCGACAAGTATTTGCGCGCGGCACCGGTCGTAAAGCCGATTCTGGCGACACGCGCTGGCTTTGTGGCAGCGTATGACACGCGCGGCGTTGGCATGGCCGTGGTGTTGCTCGGCGGCGGACGGATGCGCGCAACGGACGCGATTGATGCTGACGTGGGCTTCACCGATTTTGTTTCCCTTGGAACGCAACTGAATGCAGGTGATGTGCTTGCGACTGTGCATGCGCGTACCGATGCTGCCGCACTTGCGGCAATGCAGGCGTTTCAAAAAGCAATTATTATTTCAGATACACACACGCCGCAATTGGCATTGATTCGCTCTATGAAAAAGCACTAGCGTAGCCTTGTATTCTGTTTGCGACTTAATCAAGAAAGCCGCAATGTCCGGTATCTGCATCTCCCGGCGCAACCCACAAGGGTTGCGCCGGGGCGGGATGGGGGTGTAGTTGCAAATGGCGCGTCGATGTTAGCGTCGCCCCCATCCCAACATTCCCCCGTGGCCGGGGGAAGGAGCGGATCAGCTTTCATGAAAATAAGTCGCATTGAATATGCACTAGTACACCAGCCCGGGAGAACCATATGCCAACCAAGTCATCACACAAATCCACGGTCGTTT
>JANMPY010000148.1:0-1546 GCA_031370095.1 Betaproteobacteria bacterium | reverse complement strand
TTTCGCGTCGAGCGCCGCACTTTTAAGCCATCCATTGCTGCGTACTTTCGATGTCTTTCTGCTCGATTGGGTGCTGCCCGACATCACCGGCTTTGAGGTGCTCAAATTATTGAAAGCACAGCCCCACATTGTTGCACCGGTGCTGTTCATCACCATCCGCGACTCTGAGCACGACGTGGTGCGCGCGCTCGACGCAGGGGCCGACGATTATCTGGTCAAGCCGGTTCGTCGTTTTGAGCTACTCGCGCGCATCAAGGCGGTCACCCGAAGGCTGAGTCGCGGCCCGATTGGCATCAACGAAGAAGCATTCGGTGCATATCGATTTGTGCCCAGCGGTCGGCAGGTGTATCGCGACCAAACGGTTATCGACTTGACGGCGAAGGAGTTTGAGCTGGCGATTTTTCTGTTCAAGAATTCCGGAAAATTACTCTCGCGCGAACTCATCGCCAACTCGGTTTGGGGCCGTCCGATTTCGGAGCTGTCGAGAACCATCGACACGCACATATCGCGCATTCGTAAAAAGCTTGATCTCTGCCCGGAGCACGGCTACCGCTTGCAGCCCATCTACAATGCGGGTTATCGCCTTGAGCGGGTAACGGGTGACGGCGCGCAATAATCGTCGACCGCTGCGATTCAATGGGATTAAACGTAAACTATCCGGCTATGAATTCACGTAAATCGTTTTGGGGATCTCATGCGCATCGCACTGCTTGAAGATGATGTCGCCGTCGGTACGACGATGCAACACTGGCTCGAAGCCGCGGGTCATGCGGTTCACAATTTCACTTCGGGCAAGATGATCGTGCGCGAAGCGTCGCGTGAAAGTTTTGATCTGTTCCTGCTCGACTGGCACGTGCCGGATCTTTCCGGTGAAGAGGTGGTGAAATGGCTGCGTGAAAAGCAGCAGTCCACGGTGCCGGTGTTGTTCGCGACCAGCCGCGATTCAGAGGTCGATATTGTGAATGCACTGACTGCGGGTGCTGATGACTATATGGTCAAGCCGGTGCGCCGTCTGGAATTGCTGGCGCGCGTGGAGGCGCTGCTGCGGCGCAATCGGCCGAAACCTGCGGACGCGGAATTGATCGAAGTGGGTCCATACGCGATCAATCTGGTTGAACGTGTGGTGACGCTCGATAAAACGCCGATTGAGTTGACAGACAAGGAATACGACTTGACCGTTTTTCTGTTTCGCAATATCGGGCGGCTCACCTCACGCGGGCACATTTCGGAAAGCGTTTGGGGGCAGACATCCGATATTCAGTCCCGAACTGTCGATACACATGTCAGTCGGCTGCGCAAGAAGCTCGACCTGGGTCCCGCGCGTGGCGTGCGCCTGACGCCGGTTTATAACTTCGGCTACCGGCTGGAAAAAACCAGCGTGCCTCACGAGCCGGCGGCGTAAGCGTAGGCAAATCATTTTGACAGGCGTTTCAGGAAAATCGATAAGCGATTTTTCGTTGTGACAACAGAGGGTAAGTTCAATTGAAAAATTTCAAGTTGATCGCGGCGGCGATTTTTTTTGGTGCGATGACATTGCACGCGCGCG
>JANMPY010000123.1:0-16462 GCA_031370095.1 Betaproteobacteria bacterium | reverse complement strand
CAATTTTGTTCGACTACGTGATGCAGCCAGCAAATTAGGCCCCGGCCTGCGCCGGGGAGACAATCTTGATATTGGCAATTTTCAATCAGAAAACTCTAGTACTGGCGCGGCTCACAGAGCCCAAATGGCTAAAACACCGCTATCACGCTTGAGTTTAACCACTTTATGCGGCGGAAAACAACCATGAACACCGTCCTTAAAGTCGACAACCTTCGCACCCATTTTTTCACCAAGGCCGGTGTCGTCAAAGCTGTTGACGATGTTTCATTCTCCATCGACAAGGGACAAATTCTCGGCCTCGTCGGCGAATCCGGCTCCGGTAAATCGATGACCGGTTATTCGATCATGGGCTTGATCGATCCGCCGGGCCGCGTCGTCGAGGGCCGCATTATGTTGAATGGCGAAGACGTGACGGCGCATTCAAATGAGCAATGGCGCGCGTTGCGCGGCAACCGTGTGGCGATGATTTTCCAGGATCCGATGATGACGCTAAATCCGGTGCTGCGCATCGATACGCAAATGATCGAGGCTATCATCGCACACGAAAAAATTTCACATGCCGCAGCACGATCACGCTGTCGCGACGCGCTGGTGCGTGTCGGCATTCCTTCGCCTGACGAACGGCTGCTCGCATACCCGCACCAGTTCTCGGGCGGCATGCGTCAACGCGTCGCAATCGCGATTGCGCTGCTGAACAAACCCGATCTCATTATTTGCGATGAGCCCACCACCGCGCTCGACGTGACGATTCAGGGGCAGATCTTGTTTGAAATGCAGGCGCTGTGTCGCGAGTCCGGTACGGCCTTGTTGTGGATCACGCATGATCTTTCGGTCGTTGCCGGACTCGCCGATAACGTGGCGGTAATGTATGCGGGAAAAATTGTCGAGCAGGGATCGACTGCAGCGCTGCTCGACCATCCGCTGCACCCGTACACCAAAGGGCTGCTCGATTCTGTGCCCTCGCGCAACGTCAAGGGCCGCCCGCTGAAACAGATTCCCGGCATGACCCCATCGCTGCTTTCCATCGGCAACGGCTGCGCTTTTCGCGAGCGTTGCAGCCGTCGCGCTGCTGAGTGCGAACGCGCGCCGGCGTTGACGCAACCGGCGCAGTCGTCGTCCCGGTCGGTGCGCTGCTTTCATCCGCACGTCGAATCGCCATCGGCAGTCGCGGCATGAATGTGCCCTTGCTGGAGTTAAAAAATATTTCCAAGCGCTTCGAGAAAAAACTCGATGCGGCAGGTCGTCTCGCGCGTAGCTTGGGCGCAAAACTTACCGAGGAAACGGTACATGCCGTTGACCGCGTTGACCTCACAATACAAAAAGGCGAAGTCGTGGGACTGGTCGGTGAATCGGGCTGTGGCAAATCCACGCTTGGACGGGTCGTGGTTGGCTTGCATCCACAAAGCGATGGTGAAAAATTCTGGCGCGGCAAGAATGTCGCCACCATGAGTGCGCAAGAAAAACGCGCCATGCAGCTCGAGGCGCAAATGATTTTTCAGGATCCGTACGCGTCGTTGAATCCGCGCTACCGGGTCGAGGATATTATCGGCGAAGCGCCAGTCGTACACGCAATCGTCAGTGCGAAAGAAAAATCGGCCTACGTTGCCGAAGTGATGCAGCGCGTCGGCCTCGACCCCGCGTTGTCGCGGCGCTTTCCACATCAATTTTCCGGCGGACAGCGCGCGCGCATCGGCATCGCGCGCGCACTCGCCGTGAAGCCGAATTTTCTGGTCTGTGACGAAGCGGTCGCCGCGCTCGATGTATCGATCCAGGCGCAGGTGTTGAATCTTTTCATCCGTCTGCGCGAAGAATTAAATCTCACCTATCTTTTCATTAGCCACGATCTGGGCGTGGTGCGGCATTTGTCGGACCGCGTGGTCATCATGTATCTGGGTCGCGTGGTGGAAACGGCACCGGCCGAAGAACTATTTGCCGCACCCAATCATCCGTATACACAAGGCTTGCTGGCGGAGGTGCCGTCGCTGGATGTTCGCAAGAAAGACTTTGTCGCCATCAAGGGTGAAATCCCTTCGCCGCTCAATCCACCGACGGGTTGTCATTTCCATCCGCGCTGTCCGCACGCAGCAAAGGTGCCGGGTAACAAATGCAAGACCGAGCAGCCGATGCTCAAAGAAATTGCCGTCAATCGCACTTCGGCATGCCATTTGAATGGCTAGTGTCGCGACGCTAGAAGCGAATAAAATCAACCTTTATATATTGCAGATCAACATGGCCCCAAACCAAAATTCCGCAGCATCCGCTTCGCCCGCTTTCACTATGTCGCTTCCACGCGGTGACCACGACCATGCAGTGCCGCTTGTGTTCGACTCACCGCACAGCGGCGTTATTTATCCGCCCGACTTTCCGCATGTCGTCCCGCTGGCAGCCTTGCGCCGTGCCGAGGACACACATGTCGACGCGCTCTACCAGGCAGCTCCCGATCACGGCGCGTCCCTGATTGCCGCCACTTTTCCGCGCAGCTACATCGACGCCAATCGCTCGCTGCTCGACATCGATGCGGCGCTTCTCGACGCGCCTTGGCCGGGCCCGATTAACGCGAGCCGCAAAACCGAAAAAGGTATCGGCCTGGTGTGGCGCAAGCTCGATACCGGCGAAGCGATTTACCAGCGGCAGTTAAGCGTTGCCGAGGTGCAGACGCGCATCTCAAGCTGCTATGCGCCGTATCACAAGGCGGTGCGCGATGCGATCAACGCCGCGCACAAACATTACGGTGCGGTATGGCACATCAATTGTCATTCGATGCCTGCGACGTCCTCGATCATTTCCGACGAAGGCCCGGGCCAGCCGCGCGCTGATTTTGTGCTGGGTGACCGCGATGGCACGACGTGTGATCCAGCGTTCACCACATTCGTCGCGCTGTCGCTTAGCGGCATGGGCTATGACGTGAAGATCAACGATCCGTACAAAGGTGTTGAATTGGTGCGGGCTTATTCTGATCCAACCGAACACAAGCATTCGCTGCAAATCGAAGTCAATCGCAAACTTTATATGAATGAAGCAACGCGCGAGCCCAACGAAAATTTCGCGAAATTGCAGGGTGACATCACCAAGCTTATCGCCGCAATTGCCAGCTATGCGCGCAAACACATTCCCGCCGACGGACATCATCACGATTGCGGCCACGACCATCACGATCACGATCATGGACACGGCACTGGACACAAACATGCCCATTAAAGTTGGCGCGTCGCCGTACACGGTCGAGCTTTTACCACCTGATATCGCCGACTACCGGCAGGGCAATACCGGGGTTGACTACATCACGACAATTGACAGCGGCAAAGCGGGTCCGCATGTGATGGTCAACGCCGTCACGCACGGCAATGAATTGTGCGGCGCGATTGCGCTGGACCGACTATTCAAAATGAATGTGCGGCCGACACGCGGCAAATTGACGCTAAGCTTTGCCAACGTCGCCGCGTTTCATTCTTTTAATCCTGCGTTGCCACACGCGTCGCGCTTCGTCGACGAAGATTTCAATCGCGTCTGGTCGAGCGCCACGCTCGACGGCCCGCGCCAGTCGGTAGAGCTCACGCGCGCGCGCGCGATGCGGCCGATTATCGATCAGGTTGATTTTTTGCTGGATATTCATTCGATGCACGATCCACATGGGCCGGTAATGATTTCAGGCCCGCTCGACAAGGGCATCGCGCTATCGAAACAAACGGGTGTGCCTGAATTCATCGTTGCCGACGCAGGGCACGCCAACGGTACGCGAATGCGTGACTACGGTGGTTTCGGCGATCCCGCTTCGCACAAGGCGGCCTTGCTGGTTGAGTGCGGCCAACATTGGGAACGCGCCAGTGAAGATTTGGCGTGGCAAACAGTGTGGCGTTTTCTGCGTGCGCTTGACGTCGTTGACGCAGCGCTTGCCGAATCGCAAATCGCGCGCGCGATTCCCCCGCAGCAGAAGGTCGTGCGCGTGACCGAGGCGGTGATTGCCAATGGTACGGATTTCAAATTCGCCGCAGGTTTACGCGGGCTCTCCATCGTTTCAAAGCGCGGCGATTTAATTGCGCATGACGATGGCAAGCCGGTACTCGCACCCTACGATGACTGTGTGCTCATCATGCCGACGCTGATTCACGTGAAGCCCGGATTGACGGCGGTGCGGCTGGGGCGTTTGGAATAGCTGGCGTACAACAACGTAGAGAAAAGTTTGACAGATCATTTTTTGCGTAGATCGCCATTTGGCGGGGCTTGCGGACCACAAATGCCTTAAAATCCTCGCCAACGCTAGCGTTTCACTATTTTATGCTGGTACGCAATCGCGCATATTTGCCCCGCGAATGTGCCCAACCTCAGCCCTGCGACGTGTCCTCGGTCTTGCCCGAAGGACGAATGCCAAGCTGTTTCAACTTCCGATAAAGGTGCGTTCTCTCGAGCCCCACTTTGTCCGCCACGCGCGACATATTGCCGTCCTCGCGCCGAATATGATGCAGAAAATATTGATACTCAAATCGTTCGCGTGCCTCGCGCAATGGCAGATCGAACGGGATGCGACTTTGTGCGCCCGCCGCACCGACGTGGTCGAGCCCGATTTCACGCGCCACGCGCACCACGTCCTCGGTGGAAATTTCGCCCGACAGGCAAGTGAGTGCGAGCGTCTTCACCGCGTTTTGCAGCACCGGCAAATTGCCGGGCCACTCCAGATTTCTCAGCGCATTCAATGCCGCGACACTGAAGTGTCTGAGTGGACATTCATTGGCTTCGACCATTTGCAGCAGGATCGTATTGGCCAGATCCGGAATGTCTTCGGGATGCTCGCGCAGGCTCGGTATGCGCAAGGTGACGCCGGATAATTGCGTGAGCAGGCTTGCGTCGAATTCACCGCTCTCGATCAGCGGCAGCATCGGTTGCGCGGTTGAGGCGATCAAGCGCACGTTGAATTTTTCGAGCTTGGCCAATAGCTGCCCCAAACCCTTTTGCTCGTTCTTGTTCAGCGTTTCGAGTTGGTCGATAAACAGCACGCCATCCCGCGCATCGGCTAGCGGTGCGAATGGATTTTCCGCGAGCCAGCCGTGATCGGCCGGCTGCAGCCACGCGGTATTGCGTTGATGCACCATGCGCGCGATGAGCTCGAATCCACAGCCCGGCTCGCCGGTCAGCAATAGCGGCACCTTCAGGCGGCTCACCTGTTCGAGCCGCTGCCGAAGCTCGGTCACCACCTTCGCGCGACCCAGATGCGCGAAGGTAAGCCCGGGCTTTGGCAACATTTTCCCGCCCGCCAGCGCTTTGCCAACGGTGGCGATGAGCTTCGGCAGGCTGATCGGTTTTTCAAGAAAATCAAACGCGCCGATGCGGGTCGCTTCAATCGCCGACTCGATCGTGCCGTGGCCGGACATCATCACCACGGGCATCGTGAGCTGGCCGGAGACGGCCCATTCCTTCAGCAGCGAAATGCCGTCGGTGTCGGGCATCCAGATGTCGAGCAACACGAGATCCGGTCGCTGCTCCCGGCGTGCCGCGCGCGCAGCGGTGGCATTCTCGGCGACCCGCACGTTGTAGCCCTCATCCTTCAGGATTTCGGAAAGAAGTTCGCGAATGCCGATTTCATCATCGACGACCAGGATATTGTTGTTCGTTGTCATAGTTTTTACTCTGCGTGCATCATACGGTTAACTAAACTTTTTGGGGCGATAGCTGCAACGACATCGGCAAACCAATTTCCACCCGCGCGCCGTGCGGTTTCACATTCACCACGGTGATGCTGCCCTGATGTTCTTCCACTATTTTTTTAGCAATCGCCATGCCAAGGCCGGTTCCCTTCGGCTTGGTGGTGACGTAAGGCTCAAAAATTCTCGCCAGCACGTCCTCGCGCACGCCCGTGCCGTTGTCCTCGACGCTGAAGCGGACGCGATCATCCTGTAGCCGGGTTTCCATCACAATTTTTGGCGCGGGCATGTTGCTCAAGGCGTCAAGCGCATTCTGCGCGAGATTGTGGATGACCTGTCGCAGCAGCGAAGCGTCGGCCGTGATCAGGGGAATGTCGTCGGCTAACTTTAATTCGATCTCGACGTTCATCGACTCATACAGCACCATCACATCGTTGATGAGATCGTTGATCGATACCTCGGTCGGTGTCATCCGTGAACTGCGCGAATACAAGCTGAAATCATCCACCATGCCTTTCAACGCGCCGACCTGCGCGACGATGGTGTTGGTCGCGCGCAAAAGAATTTCCTGCTCGGCCGCCGGCAATTTCGCGGCAAGCTTGTGTTGCAGGCGCTCGGCCGATAATTGAATCGGCGTTAAGGGATTTTTAATTTCGTGCGCCAAGCGCCGCGCAACTTCGCCCCATGCGGCATTGCGTTGCGCCTGAATCAAACCGGTGATGTCATCGAACACCAACACAAAACCGGATTCGAGCGCTGCCGGTAATTTTGTGCCGCGCACCAGCAATGTTTTGCGGCCGCTGGTGCCTTCACGGCCCTCAAGGCCCTCGTAATCCACTTGACGCTCCCATGGCTTGTCGCGCAGCGACTGAAGCTGCACCATGAAATCATCGATGAAGGGCGCCAACGCGGGCAACTGGCTACCCCAGTCCGACATTTTCATGCCCTTCAACGCGTGATGCGCAATGCCGAGCATGTCTTCGGCATTTTTGTTGATCGTTTTTACATACAGTCGCTCATCCAGCGCAATCACGCCCGAGGTGAGGTTGCCGAGAATCGATTCGAGATACGCGTTGGCGTGCTCCAGCTCCTGCTGTTTGCGGCCAACGATTTCGGAGGCGCCCGCAAGCTGCCTCGTCATGGTGTTGAAAGCCTGCGTGAGCACGCCGAATTCATCGCGGCTTTTCACCGGATTCAGTTTTGTGAAATCCCCTTTCGCAATCGCGCGCGTCGCTTCCGCCAGCGCTGACAAGGGAGCGGCGAGCCGCTCGGAGAGCAGGAACGAAAGTGAAATCGCGGAAAATAACGTGAGCAGCATCGCCAGCGTCAGCGTAAGCGCAAACAATTGCTTTAATCCTTCCCGCTGCAGTCCAAGTTGCTGGTAATCGCGAATGCCCGCTTCCACGCTCGATGCATCCGCCGCGAGCTTTTTCGGCGCGCTCTGCACGATTTGCAATACCCGCGCCGCCTCCAGTGGTGAACGCGCAAAAACCGGAACAACCACCCGCAAATACAGTGACCGGTCACTCTGCGAATCTGCCATCCTGACGGGCATTTTTTTCAGGCTCTCTTTGACTTCCTCCCGCGTTGGTTTATCCGCAAGCAGGCGGGTCTTGCCGCCGGCAAACGCGATCAACTGGCCGTCAGCGGCGAACAGGGAAATTTCATCAAATGTAAACTTCGTGCGCAGTGCACGCAATTCGTCGGCTGCGTCGCCATCCGCGTCCGCATTCGCGTCGGCAATACGTGCTGCGGCCTCGTTACCCTTACGGCTAAGCTCACTGAGTGAAAGGTCAATTGCACTTTTGCCAAGATTGAGGGCGGCCTCGAACGCAGTATCAACCGGCACGTCGAACCAGGAGTCGATGGAACGGTTCAGGAACTGCACCGAAATCGCGTACACGAGGCCACCCGGGATTACCGCCATCAATACGAAGACGGCCATCAGTCGCAATGCCAGCTTTGCACCAAACACACGGCCACGTAATTTCCGCCACAGCGAGAAAATTTGCACGCCGATGAGTGCGAGCAAGCCAACGATTAGTGCCACGCCCAGCCCCAGCAGCCACGGGTAGTGGCTGCTAAAAAATGCGTTGTTACTGCTGGCGCGAAACAGTAACGCAATAAGCGCCACACCGAGCACCACGCACGCGAGCAGGATGGCGCGAATCATGGTTTATTTTCTCCGGGTGCGGTGACGGTCCATCGATACCAGTCGGAGGACAGGTTCCACTCCTTGGATGCGATCACGTTAAGCTGAAACGGTTTGGGTAACTGCGAAGTATCGAGCCTGAATCGCAGCGCGGCGTCGTATTTTTCGCCGATCTTCAGTTTGCCTTTTTCAAGCACCGTCCAGGAGCGCACGCGCGACAGTGCGCGTCGCACGTCCTCGAACGTCGTCACGTTTTGCGAGATGCCGGAATACGAAATCCGATATTGGCTGGTCAGTGGCGCGTACGAAATGCG
Organism: Betaproteobacteria bacterium; assembly: GCA_031370095.1. Lineage (GTDB taxonomy): Bacteria > Pseudomonadota > Gammaproteobacteria > Burkholderiales > Usitatibacteraceae > UKL13-2. Next base: position 8,360 of record JANMPY010000123.1, on the reverse strand, counting down.
TCGCTCACGCGATGCCGACGTGACTGTTTGGTCGAGCCAATACCAGCGGCCGCGACTCAACTCAAATTCAACGACAAAATAAAGTGGAACGCCTTTTCGTACCGCTTCCTGCAACGCGGCCGTGAGCTCCAGTTGAATGTCGGCATCGATTTGGTAGCCATCTTCGGAGGCTTCCAGCTTAGCGCCGGTGACCGTTGCGCCCTCTGCATGGACAGCTGTGGACATCACAGTGACGCTCAATACCGATGCGAGCAGTAAACACGCCGGTCGACAAAACTGGCGGGGAAATTCTGTTCCCGAAAACAATGCGATCAAGCGCATTCGACTAGGAAGTCTTCTCCAAAAGCGCGTAGAAAAAACCGTCGTGAACATCATTGGGGAGAAGTTGCCCGTCGTCGAGTTCCGGAATTGCGGCTTGATTGTCCACGCCTGTCGGTAACAGGTGCGTGAAATTAATTTGGCGAGCGTTCGGTGTTTTTCGCAGGAATTGCTCGACGATGTCCTGATTTTCAGCGCGAAAGATCGAGCAAGTTGCGTACAGCAATCTACCACCATTGCCGAGGCAATTCCACAGTACCGCGAGCAGCCTCGCCTGCTGGCGGGCCAGCGCAAAGATGTCGGTCTCGCGACGAATCCATTTGATATCCGGATGCCGCCTCGTCACACCCGAGCCCGAACAGGGAACGTCGAGCAGGATGCGATCAAATGGCTTCCCGTCCCACCATTCATCGGGTTTGCTCGCGTCGGCGGTTTTCAGCTCTGCCTGAAGTCCGAGTCGGGTCAGATTGTCGCTGACGCGTATTAAGCGCCGCCGGTCGCTGTCGATGGCCAGCAGGTCAATCGGTGGCTTCGCATTAGCAAGCTCCAGAAGATGTCCGGTTTTGCCGCCCGGCGCCGCGCAGGCATCCAGCACGCGCATGCCAGCGGTCGGTGCCAACAATACCGCCGCCAATTGCGCGCCGGCGTCCTGTACCGAGACTTGTCCGTCACGAAACCCAGGCAGCTCGTTCACACCAAGCGGCTTTTCCAGCATCACTGCCTGCCCAAAAACATGGTGCGCCGCGATGCCGTTTTTAGCCAGCAGCGCGATGTAATCGGCTGGCGCAATACGCTTCGCGTTCACGCGCAAACACATCGGCGGATGCGAGCGCGCCGACAGCAGCGCCGACTCCCAATGTGCTGGTTGTTCTTTTTTTAGGCGCTCGATCCACCACAGTGGAAAATCAAATTGGGCTTCTTGCGAGGTTAATTTTTCGCGCGCGAATTTCTCCGGCGCGCGCAAATAATTTCGCAGTACCGCATTGAGCAATGGTTTGGCGCGGCCAAAGCCGATTGCTTCGGCGGCCGACACGGCGTGGTCAACGATGGCGTGCGGTGCCGCTTTGGAAAATTGTAATTGCGAGAGCGCCACCAGCAGCAAATGTCTGACCGGCGGATCGTTGATGGGTTGGGTCAGCAGCGAGTCAAGTTGCGCCGCGAGTAATCCGTAATACCGCAGCGTATCGAATGAAATTGAGTGAATTGCCGCGCGTTCGTTCGGGCTTAGCTTGGTCGTTTGTGCGAGCTTCACGAGGACCGCTTCTAGTACCCGATCAAGATTCTTGCCGGAAAGCACCTTGCCGACAACGTCGGCACTCGCGGCCTGAACGGCGATCATGCCGGTGGGTGGTGCCGTTGGAGTTGTATTCATTTGAAGCGCCATCCAGTTTGTAAAGTTGCGCCGCGCAGAAAATCTGCGACCGCTATGCGCCTGCCGCCGGGTTTTTGTAGGGTGATGAGATCCAGCGCGCCATCTCCGCATTGCACCGTGAGGCGTTCGGACGATACGGCGACGATAGTGCCCGGCACCACCGCTGCATTGCTTGCGGTAGTATTCACTGCCGCCCGCCAGATTTTTAGCGTCTCACCCTCAATTGTACTTTCGCAGCCCGGTGACGGATCAAACGCACGCAAACGCCGTTCGATAACATTCCCCGGCTGGTTCCAGTCAATGCGTGCTTCTGTCTTGCTGATTTTGCTCGCGTAAGTTACGCCCTCGGTGGGCTGTGCGACCGCTTGCAATGCGGGCAATTTTTCGAGCGCCTCGATGATGGCGATGGTTGCAGATGCAGTCAATTTCTCAAACAAAGTGCTGCTCGTCTCGTCCGGCGATATGGGGCAAGTTTTCACGAGCAGAACGGGCCCCGTGTCGAGCCCTGCGTTCATTTGCATGATGGCGATCCCTGTCTCGGTGTCGCCGGCTTCGATGGCGCGTTGAACCGGTGCGGCGCCACGCCATCGCGGTAGCAGGGAGCCGTGGATATTGATGCAGCCGTATTGCGGAATATCGAGCACCGCTTGCGGCAGCATCAAGCCGTAAGCGGCGACGATGATGGCGTCTGGGGCGATCTCGCGCAACGTCCTTTGAATATCGTCACCGCGCAGCGACGCCGGCTTCACCAGCGTCAAACCGAGTCGTTGCGCCTGGTCAGCCACGGCACTAGGCTTGAGCTTCAAGCCACGTCCAGCCGGGCGGGCTGGTTGGGTCAGCACCAACGCGATTTCATGGCCTGCCGCGTGCAGCGCAGTGAGCGCGGCGGCAGCGAATGGTGGCGTGCCGGCAAATATAAGTTTCATGGGTTCCTACAAACAAAAACGCCGACCTCAACAGCCGGCGTTTCTATCGGTTCGGCATGCCAGCGCTATGCGCGCGCCGCCGCAACGCGCCGACGGGGAGCTTCCAGCTCGGCATCGCGTTCTAGCTCGCGCTGGCGCTTGATCAGTTTGTTCTTGATCCGGTTCGCTTTTAGCGGCGAGAGGTATTCAACGAAAACGTGCCCATCCAGATGGTCAATCTCATGCTGAATGCAGACTGCCAGTAATCCGGAAGCGTTGATCGTGAAACGTTGGCCATCGCGATCCAGCGCCGTCACCATGACGGTTTCGGCGCGTTCGACCTTGTCGAAGAAGCCGGGCACCGACAGGCAACCCTCTTCGTTGACTGCTGTGCCTTCTTTTTTGATGATCTCGGGGTTAATGAAAACTCGCAGTTGGTTCTTCTCGTCCGACACGTCGATCACCATCACGCGCTTCAATTCGCCGACTTGGGTTGCGGCGAGGCCGACACCCGGTGCTTCATACATGGTTTCCGCCATATCATCGACTAACTTCTTGATTTTGTTGTCGATAATCTTGACAGGTTCGGCCACGCGGGTCAGGCGGGGATCAGGGTAGGTTACAACGTCCAAAATGGCCATAATTGCTTGCAGATTGAATAAATTAGGTGCAGAATCTTGAGGAACAACATTAAGTTTGCGGTGCTTTACCAGTTTACAAGTTTAGTAGAAGTCGCTGCAGATGGCAAATTTGGTTGATGCGTCACAGTCTTCAGTGCCTGTTTTGCAGCCTGAATTGCCCCACAAAAACGAGATCCACCATGATAAAAAGCAAGCTCACACTCCTCTTTGTCCTCGTTTTGGCCAGCTTTGTTCCCCAAATTAGTTGGAGCCAGACCAGTCCGGGTGCAAAAGCGGAGTCAAGTGTCCCCAACGCTGACCCAAAAGCCAAAAAACCGCGCGTCGCTAAAGCGACTGGCCCCATTCAGCTCGCAGCTGACGCACCGGCGACTTACGTGGTCGTTAAAGGCGACACCTTATGGGATATTTCCGGAAGGTTTCTGAAAGAACCGTGGCGCTGGCCTGAAATCTGGAATATGAATCGTGAGCAAATCAAGAATCCTCACTGGATCTATCCGGGTGACGTCATCAAATTATCCTTTGACGCCAATGGCAATCCATCACTGTCGATAGCATCGGGAACGAGCGATACGGTACGTTTGCAGCCAAAAATTCGCGTCGATACCCTGGCGCAAGCGATTCCATCAATTCCGTCCAAGGTGATTGCGCCATTTTTGTCGCTACCATTGGTCGTCGAAGAAGGTGCGTTGGCAAATGCGCCGAGAATCATCGCCACCGAAGATGATCGCGTTGTGATCGGTGCCGGCAATACGGCGTACGCACTCGGGCTGCAGCAGAGCCTGGGTACAAAATGGCAAATCTATCGTCCCGGCAAGGCGCTCGTGAATGGTGCGGGTGAAGTTCTTGGCTACGAGGCGAATTATCTGGGCGAAGCAAAGGTCGTGCGCTTCGGCGAAACGTCCACCATCGAAATATTGCGCTCCACTCAGGAAATCAATCGCGGTGACCGTCTCACCCCGGCGGCAGACACGGCAATTCCGTCGTACAGCCCGCGTTCGCCTGCAGCGAATGTTGTCGGCGCAATCATCTCTGTGCTCAACGGCGTCGATACCGGCGCGCAGTACTCGGTGATCGCAATCGACTTGGGAAAACGCGATGGCATGGAGGTTGGGCACGTATTGGCGACGTTGCGCAAAGGCGCGATCGTCAGTACCGAGGATCCCATCGGTCAGGCGAACCAGGCACCTGCTACGACACCTGAAAAAGCGGATGCCAGCACGCTCTCCGCTAATACAGTGAAATTACCGGATGAACGCAACGGATTGGTATTCGTGTTTCGCGTGTTCGATAAGGTCTCCTACGCGCTGGTAATGTCCACGCGTCGACCGATACAGCTCGGCGACGTCGTTCAAACGCCGTAATCCACAACCGGCGCGTACGCAACATGCCCATTCCCGCGCCCGGCGCAGAGCCGCAGGCGTGGCTCGGCTTAGAGCTTATTCCTGGTCTCGGTGGCGAGGGTATGCGCAAGCTGCTGGCGCGTTTCGGCGCGCCCTCTGCGGTGCTGGCGCAATCGGTGTCGACCCTAAGCCAAACGGTGACCGCCGCAGCGGCGCGGGCCATTGTTGCTGGAGCACCTACAGAAAGGCTTGAGGCCGCGCTTAAATGGCTTGAACACGAAAGCAATCACTTACTCACTCTCGCTGATGAGGATTATCCGCCCCAGCTTCTCGAAATTGCCGACCCACCGCCGATCCTCTATTTGAAAGGGCGGCGCGAACTTTTAGGCAAACCGGGCCTTGCCGTGGTCGGCAGTCGCAATGCCACACCATCCGGATTGCAAAACGCGGAAGGTTTTGCGCGCAATCTTTCCGACGCCGGGTTTACGATCATCTCCGGCATGGCGCTCGGCATCGACGCTGCGGCACATCGCGGCGGTCTGGCAGGTGGCGGCAGCTCTATTGCCGTGGTCGGCACCGGTCTGGATCTCATCTATCCCGCGCGAAACAAAGCCCTCGCGCATGAGCTTGCCGAGCGAGGCCTCATCATCTCGGAATTCGCGCTGGGCACACCGGCGCTGGCCAAAAATTTCCCACGCCGCAATCGCATCATCAGCGGGCTGTCGCGTGGCGTGCTGGTCGTCGAAGCCGCACTTGCCTCAGGCTCACTTATCACCGCGCGTCAGGCAGGTGAGCAGGGTCGCGAAGTGTTCGCCATACCCGGCTCGATTCATTCGCCGTTTTCAAAAGGCTGTCACCAACTCATTAAGCAGGGTGCCAAATTAGTCGACGAAGCCAACGACATTCTGATCGAGCTTCACTGGGGTAGCGCCAAGCCAGTAGCCACGTCTGCTGACACCAGCGCGACCGACGCGGAAAGCGACCCATTGCTCGACGCGATGGGTTTCGACCCAATCTCGGTCGATAATCTATTGGAACGCGTAAAGCTGCCGACAAATCAGCTAATCGCTCGCCTGACCGAACTGGAGCTCGACGGTGCGATTGCTTCAATGCCGGGCGGAAAATACCAGCGCTTGCGTTAATACTGTTTCGGCGGACAGCTTGCAGTGTCAACGAGTTCCCGCAACGTTTTTCGATAAAGTTTTGACGCGACGCTTGCGATAAAGCGTCAACCCTGCCTATCATTTGTCCCCTTTGCTTGGTTTTCGGATCAGCAAACCGATACGCAAACGTTTAAGAAAAGCGCCGAAATTCATGGGCAAGTCCCTCATCATCGCCGAGAAACCCTCTGTTGCAAATGACATCGCCAAGGCATTGGGCGGGTTTACCAAACAAAAAGATTTCTTTGAAAGCGACGAATTTGTTTTGTCATCCGCCGTCGGCCATCTGGTTGAAATCGGCATGCCCGAAGAGGAAGAAGTCAAACGCGGCAAATGGACATTTGCGCACCTGCCGGCCATCCCGAGTTATTTTCAGCTAAAGCCGATTGAAAGAACCGAAGACCGTTTGAAGGGCCTGCAAAAACTGCTCAAGCGCAAAGATGTCGTCGCGCTGATAAATGCCTGCGACGCAGGACGCGAAGGCGAATTGATTTTCCGCTACATCGTGCAATACGCAAACGCAAAACAGCCGATCAAACGCCTGTGGTTGCAATCGATGACTCCAGCCTCAATCCGCGCGGGTTTCAAGGATTTACTGCCAGACGAAGCAAAATTGGGTCTGGCCGATGCGGCAGTGTGTCGCAGCGAATCGGACTGGCTGGTCGGCATCAACGGCACCCGTGCGATGACCGCGTTTAATTCCAAATCCGGTGGCTTTCAGCTCACCACCGTCGGCCGCGTGCAAACGCCGACCTTAGCCATCATGGTAGAACGCGAAGAGCGCATCAAAGCCTTTCGTCCGCGCGATTATTGGGAAGTTCACGCCAGTTTTTCGGCAGTCGGTGGCGATTATCCAGCGCGCTGGTTTGATGAAAAATTCAAGAAGGTTGAGGACGACGAGCATCTGCGCCCAGAGCGGATGTGGGACGAAAAGAAAGCGCGCGCGATTGTCACCAAGTGCCTCGGCAAAATTGGCGTTGTCGAGGAAGAATCCAAGCCGACCACGCAAGCATCGCCGCTGTTGTTCGACCTGACCTCACTACAGCGCGAGGCCAATTCACGTTTTGGTTTCTCCGCCAAAACAACACTGGGGCTTGCGCAAGCGCTGTACGAAAAACACAAAGTGCTGACGTATCCACGAACCGACGCTCGCGCCTTGCCGGAGGACTACCTCGACACCGTGAAAGAAACACTACAGGTATTGAAGGACGGCGAATACAACGTACACGCCAAAAAAGTTCTCGATAGCGGCTGGGTAAAACCGAACAAACGCATTTTCGACAACAGCAAAATTTCCGACCACTTCGCGATCATCCCGACGACGCAAGCGCCAAAATCGCTAAACGAAATCGAGGCAAAACTTTACGATTTCGTGGTGAAACGCTTTCTCGCCGTGTTCTATCCCTCGGCCGAATTTCTGCAAACGACGCGCATCACACGTGTCGAATCCGAGGCCTTCAAATCCGAGGGCAAAGTCCTCGTGAACGCAGGCTGGCTTGCTGTTTACGGGCGCGATGTCGACGACGAAACGGCGGCCACCAATCTGGCACCGGTCAAGTCGGGCGAAAAGGTAAAAGCCGAAACGGTTGAGGTTAAAGCCAACACCACCAAGCCGCCCGCGCGCTACTCGGAAGCGACGCTGCTGTCTGCGATGGAAGGTGCCGGCAAGGCAATTGACGACGAAGAATTACGCGCCGCGATGAAAGAAAAAGGTCTCGGCACGCCAGCCACACGCGCCGCCATCATCGAGGGCTTGTTGTACGAAAAATATTTGCATCGAGAGGGTCGCGAATTAATTCCCACCGCCAAAGCCGCGTCATTGATGATTGCTTTGCACGGCTTGGGGATTCCGGAATTGTATTCACCCGAACTCACCGCAGACTGGGAGAAAAAACTCGCGCTGATGGAAAAAGGCGAATTGAAGCGCGCAAAATTCATGGCTGAAATTATCGACATGACCGAGCACATTGTCGGTCAGGCCAAGAATTACGAGCACGACACCATTCCCGGCGATTACGGTGCGATCACTGTGCCGTGCCCGAAATGCGGCGGCGAGATACACGAGAATTACAAGAAATTCCAGTGCGTGAAATGTGATTTTGGTTTCTGGAAAATAATTGCCGGTCGACAACTTGAAGCGGTTGAGGCCGAAACGCTGATTGCGAAACGCGATGTCGGCCCGCTTGATGGTTTTCGCAGCCGATTAGGTCGCGCATTTTCGGCGAACCTGATTTTGAATAAAGATCTGGTGATCGAATTTTCATGGGGTGACGGCGCGGGAGACGACGCTGAGCCGCCGGATTTTTCAGGGAAGGAATCGCTTGGGCCGTGCCCGAAGTGCAAATCCAATGTCTACGAAATGCCAAATTCATACGCCTGCGAAAAATCTTTTGGCACTGCCAAAACGTGCGATTTTCGCTCTGGCCGAACGATTCTAAAACGCCCAATCGCACGCGAAGAAATGGTGACGCTGTTGCAGACCGGCAAGTCACCGCTGCTGGAAAAATTCATCTCCAAAAAAGGCCGCCCGTTCTCGGCGTTTCTGGCGCGGCAACCGGATGGAAAAATCGGTTTCGAATTCGAAGAGCGCGTTGCCAAGGCAGGCGCGAAAGGCGCGCGCGCGG
>JANMPY010000109.1:0-2925 GCA_031370095.1 Betaproteobacteria bacterium | reverse complement strand
CGTGCATCGAAATGCTCCCATCAAGGATGAGCCCATTATTTGGCTGCGTGCTTCTAAAGCGAACCGATTCCGATGAATCCGCCGAATCGTGGTGCCAAACCGATTATGCGCCGATGAATCCGGGAGTCGGTCGTGCAGGCCCGCTTGCCTATCGACGCGTATTCAACGTCAATCCGCAGTGACTTGTAAAAAGTCACCAGCACTGTCGCGGCTCACCGGTAATTACTGGCCTGCGAGGCGCGTGGGTGCTGGGTTTCGTGTATCAATGGGCGGGGTCCGCTACAGGCCGACGGGGTTTCACAACGCGAATTGCCGAGTTGACGAATCGATTTGGCACTTTCATCGGATTTTGATGGTTCGGGTCGCCGCAGCCACCTAACTTGGTTGGCAGTTCGATGTCGGTGGGTATCAGGGCGTACCGTGAGTTCGCATGATGACTTGTTTGATGCGGCTCACGTATCCTCTATGCTCCCCGACACAACAGGAGACAGCAATGAATCGACATGCGTTGAAACGTGGCACGGCTGCGGCGCTCGTTTGTGCGCTGTGGTTAATGAACGGCTGCAAGAGTATCGATGCCCCCGCGCCGACTACACCTGTAACGATCATCGCTTTTGGCGACAACGCGGTTTCCGTTTGGGACAAAATCGCCGCCAATACGATTAATCTGCCTCCAGCGCCCAGCGGCACGCCCCAGGAGCGGCAGCCGCACTACGCGCTAGACATGGCAACGGTACATATCGCCATCTACGACGCGGTAATCGCCATCGCAGGCACGCACAAGCCCTACGCTACGTCACTTGCCACTAACGCTGCGGGCGCGTCGATGGAAACAGCAGCGGGTGCGGCCGCCTATGGTGTGCTGAAAGGGCTGTTTCCGGCACGTACAGCCACCTATCAGGCACCCTACGATACATTCCTCGCCGCGGTTCCGGACAGCGAGGCCAAGTCGCGCGGCGTGGCACTGGGCGCTGAAGCCGCGCGCGGAATAGTTGCGATGCGTATCCGTGATGGCCGCGATACGCCGCAAGACCCCTATGTCCCCGGCAACACGCCCGGAAAATTTCGCGGCATCAATCCGGCGTTTAAATTCCTGGTCAACGTCAAGCCATTTACCCTGACGCATGGTTCGCAATTTCGCGCGGGCGGACCTCCGGCCATTGCCAGCATTGCCTACGCGAAAGACTTCAACGAGACCAAAGCGTTTGGGGCGCTGACAAGCCCGGTGCGCAGCGCCGCGCAAACCGAGGCGGCGCGCTTTCATTCGGAGCCACCCAATCGATATTGGACGCGAAATTTGCATCAGTTCGCGACCAGCCAGCAAAACCTCGCCGACAACGCAAGACTGATGGCGTCGATTTGGATTGCACATGCCGACGCGACGATCGCTTGTTTCGATTCCAAATATCACTTTGAATTCTGGCGACCGACGAGCGCCATCCAGCTTGCGGAACCCCAATTCAACCCGGCGACGGTCGCCGATGCCAACTGGCAGCCCATCGTGCCCACACCCAATCACCCGGAATACCCGGCCGCACATTCATGCGCCAGCGCAGCGACGGCAGAGGCGATCCGCAGTTTTTACCGCACCGAACAGGTCAGCTTCAAGTTCGATAGCACCGTCCCCGGTACCGTCGTTCATCGATTCAACACCACGGATGAACTCGTCAACGAAATCCAGGCGGCGCGAATCCATGGCGGCATGCATTTTCAGACGGCGACTGTGGACGGAGCGGTGTTAGGAAAAAAGGTCGCGAAATGGGTCGCAGCGCATCACTTTCAAAAGCGCAATTGACACCCGCGAAGCAACCGAGACGGTAAAGCGAAATTCGTCTATCCACTCACCCAACCTTGGGAGCAAGACATGACCAAATCGACTGTGATGCCGCCCCTAACCGCCACCGCGCGTGCGTGTTGGGTTGCACTCGCAATGTCTTTGCTGCTTGCCCCGTCGTTGACCCATGCGCAAACGAGCCCAGCTTCTTGCCAGGCCGGTGTTGCCCCCTACCGATTTCTTCGCTTTAACGAGGACTTCGGTTTTTTGCGTGATCCCGCGTGCCGTTCCGATGCGTGGGACGGCGTGAAATACCTGCCCTTTGGCGAAAGTAAAACTGGCCATCTCTCCGTCGGCGGCGACTTGCGATTGCAATTGGTCAACGCGCGCTATCTCAGCTTCGGCACCGAGGGCGGCGACAATCACAATGTCTCTCTGGAGCGTCTGCATCTACATGCCAATGCGCGGTTCTCGCCCTCACTGCGCGTATTCGCAGAGTTAAAAACCAACCATCAGCAAGGCCGCGAACCGCGTGCTTTGCTGATCGACGTTGATCGCCTCGATTGGCATCAAGGCTTTGTCGATTTCGGTAGTGAACGCGAAGCGCAATTGCGCATTGGTCGGCAAGAGCTGGTTTTTGGTTCGGGTCGGCGAATCTTCCCGCGCAACGGCCCGAACGTGCGAGGCAATTTCGACGCCGTGCGCGCAACAGTGAACCCCGCTGACTGGCGCGTCGATGCATTTGTTTTCCGTCCGGTGGAAATCGATCCGGGCACGTTTGACGACGGCAAGATCAACACGCAGGCGTTTTGGGGCGTCTACGGCGTGAGTGACAAGCCGATGGTCGGGCCGTTACGGCTCGACGTGTATTACCTCGGCACACATCGCAAGAATGCGCGCTTCAGTCAGGGGGTGGCGAACGAGCATCGGCATTCGATCGGCACGCGACTATTCGGCCGATCCGGTGCCTGGGATTTCGACCATGAAGCCACCGTGCAATGGGGCAACTTTGGCGCGGGCACGATCCGCGCCTGGGCCGCCACGGGCGAAGCGGGTCACACATGGCTTGAGCACCCAAGTACACCGCGCGTGTCGCTGCGCGTGGATGCCGCCAGCGGCGATAACAATGCAGCAGATCCCGATCTGCAAAC
>JANMPY010000061.1:0-2532 GCA_031370095.1 Betaproteobacteria bacterium | reverse complement strand
GCGCCGCGTGCAGCGCCTGTGGAATCAGCGCCTTGATGCGCGATGCCGATTTATTCGAGAGCGTCTGCGTGCGCGGCGAATTGAGCCAGGTGTTGGTGCGCTTTTCAATTTCGTTGACGCCATCAAGCTCTACGCTGGCGGTTTGTGCAATGCCCCGGCACAACTCAGCAACGCCTTCGGCCTTGCCGATGTCAACCGTACTCATGTCTTTTTCGGCACCACCCGCAAACAAGGCTTCAAATTCCGTCGTCACTTGCTGGCGATGGCGATTGAGCACATAGAGCAGCGCCGGCCAGTCGGCGAGATTCATCGCCTCCGCAATGCGTTGCCGGTCGTCGTCGTTGACGGGCAATAATTGTGTTTGTTGATCATCCAGATATTGCAGCCGATGTTCAAGATTACGCAGGAACGCGTACGCGGCATGCAGCGCCTCGACCCGTGCTGCAGTCACGATGCCGAGTACCGCGAGCTGGGCGAGGGCTGCACGGGTGGAGCGCGTTTGCAGCGCGACTTCGCGACCGCCGCGAATCAATTGAAATAGTTGCGCGATGAATTCAATCTCGCGGATGCCGCCGACGCCGATCTTGATGTCGTCGAGCCGATTGCGTTTGCTTGCATCGTTGCGAATTTGTGTATGCAAATCACGCATTTCTTCGATGGCCGCATAGTCGTGATAGCGCCGGTAGACGAAAGGTTTTACCAGGCCCTCGAGTGCGGCAACGGTGGCGGAATCACCCGTAATGGCGCGCGCCTTCAGCCAGGCGTAGCGCTCCCACGGACGCGCCTGCGTCACGAAATAATTTTCCAGTGTCGCGAGGCTCGTCACCAGCGGCCCGCTCGCGCCGAATGGCCGCAGACGCATATCGACCCTGAATACGAAACCGTTTTCATCGACATGGTCGAGCGCGCGGATGATGCGCTTGCCAAGCTCGGCGTGAAACTCATGCCACGACCGGTCTGCCGTGGCAGCGCCATCATCAAAGTGGATAAAAATGAGATCGATGTCGGAAGAAACATTCAATTCCATGCCGCCCAGCTTGCCCATGCCGACGATCAGCAGCCCGGCCTCTGCGCTGGCGGCTAGATCAGGTGCGACTGCAAAACGGGACACCATCGCCCGCGTGTGAAATCGCTGCGCCGCTTGCACGGTCACGTCGGCAAGATGGGAAACGGTGGTGACAATTTCGTCGAGCGTTGCAAGGCCATTGATGTCCCGGAATATGCAGTGCAACATCGCGTGGCGGCGCAGATTGCGCAGGCTGTGATGGAACTCGATCTCGTCGACGCTGTCCGTCACTAGCATGGCCTGCATGGCGTGGGTTGTGAAGGGCGCTGTCGCGTGTTGTCGCAGCCACGTAATCAATGCAGGGTGCGCGTGCTGCAGACGCTCGGCGTAGCGGGACGCACGGAAAGTCCGCGTTAATTGCGTGTCGAACGATTGTGCGTCGACTGGCTGGGTCTCGAACAAAAGATCGCTTTTAGTCAAAATATGGTTTCATCAAATGGTTGTCGTCATTTCGGGGGCAGTCGCCGTTAAAATAGCACGATGCTGATTCGTTCCACGTCAATGGCCAAGCAAAATTAAAAAAACATTATTTCATCTCGGACGCGCCGGTTCACGAACACTGTTCTGGACGGCTGTTGTCGCTTCGGTGTCGTTGGCCACCCTCGTATTGGCGGTGAAATATGTGGTGCTGCCAAATTTGGAAGGCTATCAAGGCGACATCATCAGCCGCGTCGCCGCTGCCACCGAAATGGACGTATCGGCGTCGGCGATACGTGGTGGGTGGTCTGGATTTCGACCCTACGTCGATCTGGAAAACGTGGTGTTTCGTGAGACCGCGTCGAGCGTAGCACCTGATCGCGCCGCAGGTGCTGAGGCGCTCAACCTCCCGCGCATGACGGCCTCCCTTTCCTGGTGGTCGCTGCTGATTGGGCAAATCCGCTTTGTTGACGTGAATCTCGTCGGTCCGGAGCTGGCGTTGTCGAGGCGCAAAGATGGTCTTCTGTATTTTGCCGGGCGCGCCCTCAATGCGCCCAAGGTTGAGCAAGACGAGGGCCGGCTCGTTGAATGGTTGCTGGAACAACCCGGCGTTGATATTCAGCACGCCACACTGGCCTGGACAGACGAGCTCTCACCGGGAAAAACGCTACTCTTCACTAACCTCGGATTGCATATCGAAAAAGGCCTGAACGGTCATGCGTTCGGCCTCGTCGCAACGCCGCCTTCGGCATTGGGCAAAAAACTTGAAGCGCGCGGCGCGCTGACATTACAAAAAATGGACGGTCGCTGGAAAGCAATCGGCACAATCTATGCCGATGTGACCGACACCAATTTCGCCGAACTGCGCACCTACCTGCCGGCGCTGGGGGCATTGCAAGCGGGTGTCGGCAACGCGCGCGCGTGGATTGATGTCGACAACACCTTGCCTGCGGCGCAAATTGTCGCGACCGCCAGTGCGGCAAATGCATCAAACGCCGCAAACGCCGCAGCGGTCGAATCGAGCCCGCCTAAAGCCATCACGGCCGTCA
>JANMPY010000657.1:0-3135 GCA_031370095.1 Betaproteobacteria bacterium | reverse complement strand
CAACGAATGCCAGCTTCATGCCTACGCGCTGATGAGCAATCATGTACACCTGCTGCTCACTCCCAAAAAAGCAGAAGTAGTACCGAAGCTCATCATGTCGCTGGCGCGGCGCTACGTGCAATACATCAACAGTACCCATCAACGCACAGGCACGTTATGGGACAGCCGCTACAAATCATCTGTCATTCAGGCGAGCACCAGGTTGCTGACCTGCCAGCGCTACATTGAGGACAATCCCGTGCGTGCGGCAATGGTCGATGATCCGGCGCATTATCGCTGGACGAGCTATCGGCACAATGCGCTCGGCGCTAAGGATAGCCGCATCACCCCGCATGCCCTATACCAAGCGCTGGGGCTTTCGGATAAATCGAGACAGACTGCCTACCGCGCTTTGCGCCGTACACCAATTGATGACGCGGTGATTGATGATATTCGGCTGGCACTAAACCAGAATCAACCGTTGGGTAATGCGCGCTTCTACGCGAGGATTGAGAAAGCGACTGGTGTGAGGAGAGAAGCCAGACCGCGTGGCAGGCCGCGATTGGTGGATGAGGAATAGGGCGACGACACAGGCCGGGCATTGCTGAAGTGGTGAAACTTCCAACATGCCCCCTTTTTTCTTCGTTAATGACTTGATGCATGTCCGGTTTAACGTGCAGCACGAGAAAATAGCCGCAGATCGCCATTTGGCGCGATCATTCAGGCATTTGCGCCCTGCAAGGCGCGCCAGTGCTGGTGTTTATTCTACGTTAAGACGGAGAAGACTTCGATGAATACGACCGTGACTAGACACACGAAATCAATGGCCTATCCCTGGCTGGTCGTGGCGATCCTGATGGTCGCGTACGTGTTTTCATTCGTGGATCGACAGATATTGAATCTGCTGGTCGGGCCGATTCGGCGCGATCTCGGTATCAGCGACACGCAGATGAGTTTGTTGATGGGTTTTTCGTTTGCGATTTTCTATACGATTCTCGGCATTCCGCTTGGCCGACTGGCCGATAGCTGGAACCGTCGCGGGCTGATCGCAGCAGGCGTGGTGGTCTGGAGCTTCATGACCGCGCTGTGCGGGCTGGCCAGCTCGTACTGGCAGTTGTTCCTGTTTCGAATCGGCGTTGGCGTTGGCGAGGCCACGCTCTCGCCGGCTGCCTATTCGATGATCGCCGATTATTTTCCGCCGGATCGCCGCGCCACCGCGATCAGTGTTTATTCGATGGGAATTTATTTGGGCTCGGGCATCGCGTTTTTGCTCGGCGGGTTGGTGATCAAGTTTGCTGTCGCGCAAGGTGGCGTGACGCTGCCGTTGATCGGCGATGTGCGCCCGTGGCAGCTGGTTTTTTTTGTGCTGGGCGGTAGCGGCATCGTTTTCAGCCTGGCATTTTTGCTGGTGAAGGAGCCGCCGCGAGAAGGTGCTGGCGCGGGCAGCAGCGTGCCGTTCGGCGTCGTGGTGGCGCATCTCTGGCAAAACCGGCGTACCGTTCTTTGTCATAACCTTGGCTTCGCGATGCTCGCTTTTTGTTCGTACGGCACTGCGGCCTGGGTGCCGAGTTTTTTCATCCGCACATTCGATTGGCAGGCCGGACAGGTCGGCATTATTTACGGTCTGATCGTGATGGTGTTCGGCTGCCTCGGCATTGTTTTTGGCGGCTGGCTGACGGATCGCTGGCTCAAGCAGGGCAGAACCGATGCGGCGCTGCGCGTGGGCATCCTCGCCGCAAGTGTCGCCATTTTCAGCGGCGTCTATCTGCTCGCAAATTCTGGCACGCTTGCGGCGGTACTGATGGTACCTGCGGTGTTTGCGTTGGGCATGCCATTCGGCGCGGCACCTGCCGCAATCGTGGCAATCGTGCCCAACCAGATGCGCGGCCAGACGGCGGCCGTGTATTTGTTCATCGTCAATTTGATCGGCCTGGGCGTGGGGCCGACGGCGGTGGCGCTGGTGACGGACTATGTGTTTGCCAACGACCTCGCGCTGAAATGGTCAATGCTCATCGTCGGTTCCATTGCAAATATCGCCGCGATAGCGCTGCTTAAAGCGGGGCTGCGACCGTATCGGGAAACGGTGCAGCGATTGCGCGGCTAAAGTGCGGTTAGTGTGCAACCATCGCGCGCACTACTTTTCGAATTTTGGAATGGGCAGGATCCCTGCCTGCGCTGGGCAGCCCCGCCGGGTTGACCGCGACGCAAACCACCAAATGCCCAATACCAAGAAAAAGCCCGCTCCCGACATCATCGGGAGCGGGCTCTGTCGAGCGCTAAGGCCTCTTTACGGCAACAACGCGCGGAACAGGCTACGACCGTGCGTGAACGCGTAGATGTAACGCGGTACCGTGTTCTTGATCGTCAGCGCTTCCACGATCACGTTGGCAAAGCCGGTGTTCTCGCGCGCCCAGTTCGCGCCGCCGTCTAGCGAGATGAATACGCCGATATCGGTGCCGACATAGAGTGTCTGGTTGTTATTCGGATCGGCAACGATGGTATGTACCGGTACATCCGGAATGCCGGTGGCACCGGTGCCGTCAATGTTCGTCCAGGTGGCACCGAAGTTGGTGGACTTGAACACATGACCGACGTTCGCGCCGCTGTTGAATGTCGAGACTGTCGCGTACACCGTACCCAGCGTCACCGGGTCGGCGGCCACCCATGAAACAAAGCACGCGTCAGGCCGCACCTTGCTGGAGCTCCACACGGTTGCTGACGTCGAGGTGGTTGCGATGCCGGTGGTAAACACGCGGCAGTTCTGGCCGCCACCGCCGCTGCCCGTGCCCGCGTAGACCCGGTCGCTCGACTGCGGTGCAACGGCCCACGCGCCAATGCGGGAGCCGAAGAACGCGCCAGCGCTGACCCAAGCCGGCGAGCCTGCGCCGGTCGCGTTGGTATTGCGCCAAGGTGATGCGCCGCCGATCCACATGTTGCTGGGGTTTGAGGGGTCTTGTGCGAAAGGCGCGATGAACAGAAAGTTACCGCCGCCCTCGGTGATGCCGGTCGTGAAACTGCTAAAGCTCGCACCGCCATTGATACTGCGTTGGAGCGACAGCCCGGTAAATTCTGCCCAGAGCATGTTGGTATTCAACGGGTTCACTGCGACATATCCGCCGTCGCCGCCCTGGATCGGCTGCCACGCATTTGGCAAAC
>JANMPY010000651.1:0-1848 GCA_031370095.1 Betaproteobacteria bacterium | reverse complement strand
GGCCCGAAGCATCGTCATCACCGGAGCGTCGAGCGGCATCGGCGCGGCGCTGTCCCTGTTGTATGCCCGGGAGGGCGCCACGCTTGGGCTGATGGGGCGCGACCTCGGCCGGCTGAATGACGTTGCGGCGCGGTGCGCCGCGCTCGGCGCCCTCACGCGGGTCGGCGCCATCGATGTGTGCGATGCTTGATCCGAAAGAGATTGAGCGAAAGATCAGCGAACTCGAAACGGTGTTGACGTGGCTGAAAGGCACGGTCGGCATGGTCGAGTTATCCCTGCAGACACTCAAGTATCAGCAGCCAGCACTCGCTTCATTCGGGGAGGCCAGCAAAAGCGTGCAAGCCGGGGCGACAGATGCCGCGCCAAATCTCGAGGCGTTGGCGAAGAGCGGTGCGGCGATCAATCCGGCGATGTGGGCATGGAACATGATGCAGCATCCCGCTGCAGCAAGTTCATCAGAAGCACCGGCCACGCGCAAGAAAAAACCGTCAACGCGGAAATCGCGATAGCGCCAGATACCAGTACCGGCGCGGCTTTACAGGGTGAATCAGCCTGTGAGCCAATAAATACGCGGCTCTCGTTCTATAGGCTCCGAAAGCCTCACCAATGCTTGTTGTGAGAGCAGCTGGTGAATAGCGGCTAACTTCTTTCCAGCACCACAAACTCCATCGCGTGAATATTCTTTTCGTCAGCCTCGCGTCGCTCGCGCTCAATTTCGCGCCACTGATTTTTGTCCAGCACCGGAAATAGTGTGTCGCCATCGGGTGCGGCGTCGACCTCGGTGAGGTAGACGCGATCAACGCGTGGCAGCGCCTCGGCATATAGCGTCGCGCCGCCGATCACGAATGCGTCCTCCCGATGACATGCGTTGATTGCCAGTTCCAGGGAAGCCACCACCTCGACACCATCAGCGCGGAAAACTGGATTGCGACTCACGACAATATTGCGTCGACCGGGCAATGGCCGACCGATTGATTCGAAAGTTTTGCGGCCCATGATGATCGGGTGGCCGATGGTGATTTTTTTGAAATAGGCGAAGTCGGCGGGCAGATGCCACGGCATTTCGTTTTTGTTGCCGATGACGCGGTTTTTCGCCACCGCGACGATGAGTGAAAGTCGCACGTTGCGCGCCCGGGTCAGACCGCAATCGGTGCTTTGATCACCGGGTGTGGATCATAATTTTCGAGCGTGAAATCTTCATACGCGAATTTGAAAATTTCGTCCACGTCCGGATTCAGCCGCATTGTCGCAACGCCGCGTGGCGCGCGCGCCAGTTGCTCCCGCGTTTGATCAAGGTGGTTCAAATAAAGGTGCGCGTCGCCGAGCGTATGCACGAAATCCCCAAGCTTCAAACCGCACACTTGCGCGACCATCATCGTGAGCAATGCGTAGGAGGCAATGTTGAACGGCACACCGAGAAAAATATCGGCGCTGCGCTGATACAACTGGCAGGAGAGTTTTCCATTCGCGACGTAGAACTGAAAAAACGCATGACACGGTGCCAGCGCCATTTTTGGAATGTCGGCTACGTTCCACGCCGAGACGATAAGACGGCGCGAATCGGGATTGGTTTTAATTTGTTTGATTACATCGCTGATCTGGTCGATGTGCGCGCCATCCGGCGCGGGCCATGATCGCCACTGATAACCGTACACGGGCCCCAATTCACCCCGCGCATCGGCCCATTCATCCCAGATCGTGACGCCATTCGCGGTCAGATATTCGGTGTTGGTTTCGCCCTTCAAAAACCACAGCAGTTCGTGAATGATCGAACGCAAATGGAGTTTTTTAGTGGTGAGAATCGGGAATCCGGCGGCAAGATCAAAACGCATTTGATAGCCGAAGACT
>JANMPY010000576.1:0-1641 GCA_031370095.1 Betaproteobacteria bacterium | reverse complement strand
CTTTGCCCGCTTCACAAAATCCCGCAAATGCTTCGCCTGCGCCTTGAGCGAAGGCATGTGGATGTACATCATGTGCCCGGCCTCGTAGTAATGCACATCGAGATTGCCGACCAGACTCGCATCCAGCGCCATGTGATTGAGCACGTAGTCGGTCGCGAAATGCGGCGTCGCCAAATCGAAATAACCTGAGCCCACATATACCTTCATGTGCGGGTTCATGTTCATCGCTTTGCGCAGCGTTTCGGCGACGTTCAAGTGTTGATTGTCGGCACCAAAATTCCACGTGAGGTAAAGCTGCGAAATTACCTTGTACGGCGTGTCGCTCTCAAATTTTAATTCGCGACGTACATAGTCGTTGAGGCAGGCCGCATACGCACCATCGAGATTGCTGTGCGCCGGATCGTACTCGAAATTTTCACCAGCAGCGTCGCGATCAATGCCCTTGAAGCGGCTGTCGAGTCGGCCCACCGTGCGGTGTTCATCGCGACACAGCTCCTTGCAAAAGCGATGGATGCTGATGCGCAGATTGGTTTGCTCGATGTAGGCAACAGACAGACCGGTGTAGTGGCTGATTCTTTTGGCGACCGCTTTGCGCTTTGCAGCCGGCAACTTGTCACCCTGAAACAGCGCCGCGTTGTATTCGTTTTCGACGAATGCTTCCACCTCGTCAAGAAATGCGCGCAACGATTTTGCCAGCAACGATTTATCCAGTTTCTGGTGATACCACGCGGTGGCCGCATACGTCGGCAGGAACAGCGCGTGCGAAAGATCATGGCCGACCATAAAGCGGAACGTGGAAAAATCGAGCGCCGTCGAGAGCAGCAACAGCCCGTTTACGTATAGCCCGTATTTTTCCTGCAAGTGGCTGGAAAGCCCCGCCGCGCGCGTGGTGCCATACGATTCGCCGGCAATAAATTTCGGCGACGCCCAGCGTAGGTGGCGCGAGGTGTAGAGGCGGATGAATTCGCCAACACTTTCCAGATCGCGCTGGTAGTTGTGAAATTCCTTCACGCTCTCACCATCGACCATGCGGCTGTAACCGGTGCCTACCGGATCGATGAACACCAGATCGGTTTCGTTCAGCAGCGAGAAATCGTTGTCGACCAACTGATACGGCGGCGGACCGGCATTCCCCTCGTTATCGAGCTTCACGCGTTTGGGCCCGAGTACACCCAGATGCAGCCACACGCTCGATGATCCCGGCCCGCCGTTGAACGAAAACGTCAGCGGCCGCTTGGCCGCATCCTTCACGCCATCCTTGGTGTAGGCCATGAAAAATATACTCGCGCGCGGTTTCTCCGCTTCGCGGTTGCCGTCTTTTTCGGTGTCTTCCTTCAGCACCACCGTGCCACACGTGACCGTATAGGCGATGGTCTCGCCGTTGATGCGGGCCTTGTGTTTGGTGACGACGATGTTGTCGGTGGGGATGGGTTTGGGAGTGGCGTCTTTGGCTGGGGATTCTTGTTTTTCGGTTGGCATGGTGGTGTGGGGGAGGGTGGCTTGGATCGCCATTATCGCGTAAACGATCCATCTGGAATTCAATCGCGTCTCGCAACATCATCTCGACGAAATCTCGGCTATGCTGACCACATGATTGCGCCCGGCCCCGATTTTTCCTTTTTGACTTTGCGAAGTGTGCGC
>JANMPY010000592.1:0-3683 GCA_031370095.1 Betaproteobacteria bacterium | reverse complement strand
GACCTTTAATCGATTGCTCAATACCAATCTCGGCTTCAACCGTTTTTTGTTAATGCAGTTGAACGAGCGTCTCGGCATGTTTATTTCGCTGATGGAAAACGAACGGTTGCTCGATCCCGATGCCCGAGTGGCGCGCTCCCTCGGTGCGCTGTTCAATCCTGTGCTCTATCCGGGCATCGGCAGGCAAATACAAATTTCGCAGGAGGAAATTGGCCTGCTCGCAGGCGTGTCCAGACAACGCGTCAATCAGGCACTGCAAGTACTGGAAAAAGCCGGGTTGTTGCGCGTCGACTACGGCGGCGTTCAGGTGGTCGATCTGCCGGGCTTACAGAAATTTGAAGCGTGACGCGAGAGTCATGCCCGCCGTCTGCCTAAGCTAGAATATTTATCGCAGCGAACGTTCATCGCCATGCTATTTAATTATCACCATCATTTGGATTACCTGAAAGTTGTCGGTGAAGGCGCGTTCGATCTCACTGCTGCCAAAGCGTGCATCAATGAAATTTTTCGCCTCTGCGACGAACACCGATACGACAAAGTGCTGGTCGATTCGCGCGGCGTCAATGAGGAGCTGTCGCTCGCGTCACGATTCAACCTCGGCGAGCACCTTGCTGCCGCGTATGCGCGACCGATCCGCATTGCCGTACTTTGCACCACCGCGCAGGTAAAGCAGACGAAACTGTTTGAAAATACTGCAAACAATCGCGGCGCGCAATTGCTCACGACCGACAGTGAAGCGGCAGCACTCGCTTATCTCGGCATCGATTAAAACCAAAAATTTCACGCCCGCATCGTCGCGCGCATGACGCCGTCGGCGACATGTATCGCCCCCGCAGCACTGAGCTCACCCACGATGCGCATCGCCAGATCGTCGAAGCTCAAGCGGAGGAATTGTTCATTCAGGTCACAATAAATTGGCACACTGGCCAGATAGTCCGGCAAATCGCTTTGCCGCATCTGGGCTTTGTCGAGCAACGCAAATACGAACAGCGCCTTGACCACATGCCGCGCGTTTTTTTCTGGCGCCGCCACAAACGCATCCAGCCGTTTGCGCAGTCCGTCAATCGAGTGCTGCACCTCGTCAAACGGCACGCCGTGCCCCGGAATGACGATGCGCGGATTCAGCTGTTCAATTTGCGCGAGTGTCTCAAGAGCCGCGTCTATATTGGCGTTCCGACCGGTTGTTCCGTCAATATGTGGCCAAACCAGACCCATGCCGCCGTGTTTGATATGCCACAGCGCATCGCCCGTGATCAGCATGCGCGCCTCGTCGCAATAAAACATCAGCGCATCCATGTCGTGTCCCGGTGCCGCGTGTGCCTGCCACGCAAAACCGCCCGCTACGAATGTGTCGCCCGGCGCGATGGTGTCGTCGAAATCGAACGCGTCGACATAGTGATCCATCATCTTCGCGCCGCAACTCTCCTCGGTCCACGGATAAAGGTGCTGCACTTCGCCAAATGGAATCGTGATGCGGCAATCGTAATGAGCCTTCAACGCCGCATTTCCACCAATATGATCGCTGTGGCAATGCGTGTTGATCAACCTGTCGATATTTTTATGCTGACCCGCCAAAGCCGAATCGACATAGCGCAATGTTGCCGCCGCATGACGCCCGTAGCCACTGTCGATCAACACATTTTCGCTCGGCGTGCTCAGCACAATCTGGTTGCAGTTAAGCCAGCCGCGCTCGATCACGCAAATGCCCGGCAGTAGTTGGTGCAGTGTTGCGGTCATATAATGCTTTCATGAATTCTCACACCGATATTAGCATTCCAGCCCCACTGACCGGCGTGCTTGTCGTGTCGATTGCCCTGAATTTGCCGGGCCCTGCGTGCGCGCGACGACTGGCAGATTTCGGTGCGACCGTCGTGAAAATTGAGCCGCCCGATTCGCTCGGCGGCGACCCGATGCGACTCTATGCGCGAAGTTACTATGAAGCGCTGCATGAAGGGCTGGATGTGCGCACGCTGAATCTTAAAAAAGTGGATGATCGCGCGGCGCTCGACAGTCTGCTGGCCACGGCCGACGTGCTGCTCACATCGCAACGTGAAGCCGCGCTGACAAGACTGCAACTGTCTGGAGATGCCCTATCCATGAGCTTCTCCAGCCTATGCCATATCGCCATTGTTGGTTCGGAAAGCAGCACTGACGCCGGTCACGACCTTACCTATCTGGTCGATGCGGGTTTGGCAACGCCACCACATTTGCCGCCGACATTGTTCGCTGATTTAGCTGGTGCGGAACGCGCAGTCACGGCGACATTTGCAGCATTGAGACTCAAAGAAAAAACCGGACGCGGACAACATATCGTCGTATCGCTTGCGCGTGCAGCGCACGCGTTTGCAGGACCGATGACGCACAGGCTCACGAGCCCCGGCGGCCTCTTGGCTGGCGCGCATCCCGGCTATAATTTTTATCGGGCAAGCAATGGCTGGATTGCACTCGCCGCGTTAGAGCCGCACTTTGTCGAACGTTTGCTTGCAGCGTCCGGTTCACAATTCACGCTCAACGCTTTGCAACAATTTTTCGTATCCAAGACAATCGCCGACACAAAAGCATGGGCGATGGCGCACGACATTCCACTAGCTGTCATTTCTGATCAACCCAACATTTCTCTTTTAACGAAATAAAAAATCATGCAAATCCAACATTCTGTCTTTCTCATCACCGGCGGTGGCTCCGGTCTCGGTGCCGCGACCGCAAAAATGATCATCGACAACGGCGGCAGTGTGGTCATCGCCGACATCAACAAAGACGCGGGCATTGCCAAGCAGGCCGAGCTCGGCTCGCACGCCAAATTCATCGAGACCAATGTGACCGACGAAGCCAGCGTGCAAGCCGCCGTCGACGTGTGTACCTCGGCGTTTGGCGGCATTCACGGTGTGGTCAATTGCGCAGGCGTTGCGCCCGGTGAACGCGTCGTCGGCCGCACCGGCCCACACTCACTGGCCAATTTTCGCCGCGCGGTCGAAATCAATCTGATCGGCACATTCAACGTGATTCGCCTCGCCGCACACGCGATGTCGACGCGAACTCCCAACGCATCAGGCGAGCGCGGCGTCATCATCAATACTTCGTCAGTCGCATCCTTTGAAGGTCAGATCGGGCAAGCTGCTTACGCTGCCTCCAAAGCCGGTGTGAACGGCATGACGCTGCCCATCGCGCGCGAATTCGCCAAGCTCGGCATCCGCGTGATGACGATCGCGCCCGGCATTTTCGATACGCCGATGTTGCAAGGCATGTCGGATGAAATCCGCGCCTCACTCGGCGCGCAGATTCCGTTTCCTTCGCGGCTGGGGCGGCCGGATGAATATGCGGCGCTGGCGAAACACATCATTGAGAATGAGGTGTTGAATGGTGAAGTGATTCGGCTGGATGGGGCGATTCGGATGGGGGCGAAGTAAAGGCGCGCTTTTGGGTGCTGCCTGCGAGCAAGCATAGGTCGGGCAAAGCGTAGCGTGCCCACCCTACCGCTGTCATGCACAACGCTGTACGGCAATTATGCAAATATCGAGGTAAGCAATGCCTACCATCAGTCAGTTTTTTGGCATCGTGATTCAAATGTTCTGGAGGGAGCACGCGCCGCCGCATTTCCACGCGTTGTATGCGGAGCATGAGGCCCTGATTGACATTCGTACCCTTGAAGTCATTGGCGGTAGCCTGCCGCGGCGGGTGCTCAA
>JANMPY010000542.1:0-2640 GCA_031370095.1 Betaproteobacteria bacterium | reverse complement strand
CGATTGTCAACACTGCCGCTTATCTCGTGCCGGGCGTGCGCTGCAACATCGCCGCGACCGCAGCGCTCGGCGTGGTGCCCAGTGGCGGCAACTTGAATATCCGCAGCATTCCATATGACCACAATCAACTAAATTACACCTTGAGCGCCGACTATCGGCTCGGCAAGTTGGGCAGCATCAGCGCCGCCTATGAGCGCGAGGAAATGGATCGCGCCTATCGTGAACGCACCGATACCAGCGAGGATCGGATCAAGTTAGGCTACGTCAATCGCGCGCTGGAAAACGGCACGCTGCGTATCTCGCTGGAGAATGATCGCCGACGCGGCTCCACCTATGTGCCCGATCCGTACGGCGATTTCTACAGCGTCGCGTTGGGACCCTTGCCGACGGCAAACGGCGTCGCCACGAATTCCTGGATTCGCACCAACGACTTGCATCGCAAATACGATCTCGCGGATCGCGACCAGAATATTTTGAATGCCCGCTTCAATTACATGCTCGCTCCCTCGTTGGATTTAGGCACGTCGCTGCAGGTCAAGGACATCAAATATCCAGATTCACAATACGGACGCAATGATCGTCAGCGGCTCGATTCCGCCAACATCGATTTGAATTGGCAGCCATCGACGACCTTTAGTCTCTACGGCAATTACAGCTACCAGGCCGGGAAAATGCATCAGGCCGGGCTGCAACCAAACGCTTGCGTCATCGGCACCACTTACAATTTCTTGAGCGACGGCAGCGTGCAAAGCGCCACACTTTCACCCGCGCAAATTGCGGCGGGTCTCACCATCGTTGCCAGCCGCAGCGTGCTTAGCTCGAACTTCCAAAGTCTTTGCGGCAGCGTCTCGCCGACCAGCCCTCTGTACCCGACCAGCCGCACCTGGGACATTAGCCATCGCGATAAAAATCACTTCGCGAGCATCGGCGGTAACTATAATTTCACCAAGGCACGGCTCGATGTGAATTACACCTACAGCCGGGCGGTCACGGCGATTAAATACGGCTACAACGCCGCCGCGTTGGGTCTCACGCCTGCGCAAGTCGCGTTGATCGGCGACGGCTTTCCGGATTTGACGTTCCGCAAAAGCACGCTCGAATCCAATTTGATTGTGCCGTTTTCCAACAAGGTCTCGCTGCGACTTCTATACCGCTATGAAATCGGCAAGATTCGCGATTGGCATTACGACGGTGTCGCACAAAACCCGACGCCCAATACCAATCAGGCGACCTTCCTCGATTCTGGCCCGCAGAATTACAAGGCGACGGCGGTGGGGCTTTTCCTGGCGTTATCGTTGTGAAGGTCTAGCACTGGTGCGGCTCGCGGGACGAAAATGGCTTGAAACGCCCGTCAGTTATCGTGTTTACTTAAAATCATGCTGGGCGTAGAGACCTGCAGCCAAGATATGACGCAGCCAAATTTCAGCCCCCAGGCCGTGCACCCGCTGGCGGCTTTGCTAAAGTCACACGGGTCCCAGTCGGGGGTATCACTCCGCTGGCAAGCGGCGGAGCCGTGACGACCCGCCCAGAGCCCGCCGCGATGCCGAGCCAGTCCCAACGCCCCTGCGCGATGGCCTCCAGAATTGTCGCGCGGTTTTGCTGTGCGGCGAGAAACACGTTCGGTGCCAATTCGTTGAACTGCAGGTAGGCCTCGAGCGATTGATAGCCGCACGCACCTTGATAGGCGCAACCATTCAACACCCGCTGCGCGTCGGCGCTGCAATTGGCGCCACGATCACATGCGGCAAGCGACCATGCGGATGCCCAATCACGTGCGCTAAAGGGATCGCCCGATGCACCGAGGCGCTTGTCGCTTAATTGTGTGGAGTTCCACGTGAGCAAGGGGCCGGCCCGCTGGATCGCGAATGGATCGCCACTCGCCAAACCATCGCGCACCAGTGTTAGCTGATCTTCGGTCAGTCGTCTTGCGTCGACGCCGCGATTGGTGCCCGCGCGCGCCTGATCGTTGAATTGGTTTACCGCCACCGCGATTTTGGCGCCGGGGTTGCCCGCCGCCGCAGCTTCCGCATAAAGCTTCGCGGCCTCGGCCGCAGTGATGTTGACACCCGCAAAGCCGTCGCAAACCGCAGTCACACGACTGTATGCGTCGAGGCGCTGTTGATTGTTCGGGTCATTCTCCTTCAGGCGATTTTGAAAGCGCTCGCGATCCGCGTCGGTGATTTCTTTTGAGCCGCGTGTGCGTCCGACGCAAGTCTCAATCGCGACAGCGGCAAAATATTTGGTTTCAGCGTCTGCGCCTTCCGGGTTGGCAATGTAGCGATCATAGAAAGGTTTTAGCTGCAAGGCCTTTTCAAATTCGATCGCCAGCGCACTTCTCAGCGGCACCACGGGACGCGCGCCGATGACGGGCGCGGATGTCGTTACTCTTGGCGACAAATCGGGCAGGACGCTGGCACTGCTGGTGCGCGGCGCGCTTGCTGCGGTCTGAGTGGGCGCGGCAATGATGGTCTCGGCGACGCCATCAGGCCGAACAAAATACCAGGCGGACGCAAGGACTACGCCGCATAAGCCAAAAATCAAAAACAGATTTCGTTTCATGGTCATTCTTTAATAGCGTGAAACGGTATGTTAGCGGAAATGTGCGTTTGTCAAATGAAAAACGGGGCACATGGCCCCGTT
>JANMPY010000502.1:0-3628 GCA_031370095.1 Betaproteobacteria bacterium | reverse complement strand
CGGCGACGACGACGACGATACCGGCCGCCACCGCGCTGCGTGCCGCGCGACACAGCGGATCGGTGCGATACGATTCGGCCGAATCGGTCGCGAGGCTCAGATTCATGACGCGGATGTTGTACTTGACCCGATTGGCAATTATCCAGTCGATGCCGGCGAGAACATCGCTTACCTGCCCCAAGCCATCATCGTTCAGCACTTTTACTGAGATGATGCCGGCGGCTGAGGCGACGCCGGTGATGTCTTCGCTGACTGATGATATTGCATTGCCCGCCGCAATGGCGGCAACGAACGTGCCGTGGCCATAGCTATCCTGCTCAGAAAATGCATCAGCATCGATTTTCTTTTCAAAATCGCTGCGACGTTTCGGATCTTCCACAATCGCGAGGCTTGCATCAATGCCGCCGCGCCAGTCTTTTACCTTGGCCACGGCTGCATCACTGACTTCGGTAAAGTCGACACTTTTTTTCACCCGTGAACCATTCTTGGTTGTGCTGTCGACCAAGCTCGCATGGTCAGCCATGACGCCAGAGTCCAGCACCGCGATGCCGACGCCGCTGCCTCTGAATGCAGGTGTCCTGCTGCGATTTGCCGCACCTGCACCGGTGATGTTTTGCAGGAAACTATCGCTCTTGCTGGCCATGCGATTGGCCGAAATCGTCACTACGTCGCTGCGTTGCGCAATGCTGACCACTTGATTGGCCGGCAACATCACCGACAAGCCACTAACCGAAACATAACGGTAGTAAACCGAGCCGCCCACAGCGACGACTGCGGCGCGCAGCGCGGTCAATTCGAGGTCGCTGCCATCGGCGATGACCAGCGCTTTCACCAGGCGGCCTGCCTTGTCGTCTTTCACCCAGCTAAGATTCTGGCCGGTCTGAAAATCGACCGCGCGCAACATGTCGACCGATACTTTTTGCCGGGCTGCGGCGACCGAT
This sequence comes from Betaproteobacteria bacterium, assembly GCA_031370095.1. Lineage (GTDB taxonomy): Bacteria > Pseudomonadota > Gammaproteobacteria > Burkholderiales > Usitatibacteraceae > UKL13-2. The sequence goes on along the minus strand of JANMPY010000502.1, from coordinate 2,687 downwards.
ATCGCCGAAGTAGTTTGCGCGTACGAGTCGTTGACGTTCGCGCTTAGCAGTGCAACGGCCGACAGCAACGCGGCGGAGGCAAGTGCGCTCAGCGTTTGGGTGAAATTTTTATTGTTAGACATGGGTCACCAAAAGTTTGGTTGAATTTATAAAAATCGCAAGGCCACGTAAAATCATGGAGTGATAGTACAAGTCGATACCACGATAGCGCTGTGACCGGGTTCACAATTGCAAGCTTGTTTGGCGCAGACATTGTTAATCTTTGTGTCGCGGCTATTCAGATCGAGGTGGCAAGCAAGCGGCTGTCCGCCGGAATACGGATCGTGATGCAAATGGAGTTCGCTGCTCGTGCGATGGTGCAAGAGGATAAAACACAAGCACTGGCGCGGTGTTCCCGGCATTTGATGCCGAAATAGCCCGCCAAATGGCGATCTACGCTTGATTATGCTGCGTCATTATCCAATCACAGGTGCATGGTTGCAGCTGCTTGCCGGTGTCCCGTTGCACCCGATCAGCGTCACGAATCGGTTTTTGGTCGACCATTGTCACAACTACTGCTTCGCCACGACTTAAAAGTAGGAAAGAGCCTACGCCACAAGCCGCGATTGGCTGATCCCGCATGGCGTCGCCTGAAATCATCATTGAATTGGATACAGCGTCGTATCTGTCACCGAGGAGCAACACATGCACAACGCGAGCAAGCAACCGAATAAACCAACCAAGCCGTCACGCGCTTCAGCCAACGTCGCCGACAAGACCGCCAGCGCGACGAAAGATGAGGTGCAAGGGGAAGGCAGCTACAGCGGCACGCGCGACTATCAAGCCAGCCTGAAAAATTATCTCGCAACGGCCAATGTGGAAAAGAACGCACACGATGCCGCGCCGCACAGCGCCGCTGAAGCAAATGACATGGAAAAAGCCGAGGAAGTTGGCAGGAAGCATGCGACAAAAATGAAACCGGCGGCTAAGAAAAAATAGTCGCGCGGAATTCTCGCCAGTGCATTTTTTGCGGCTCGGCTGGCAGCGTATTGCCACGACGAGCGGTGTGACTGCCTGCGCCAGGCAAAACTTTTACGTCATGATTCCAAAAAGTATCGCGCTACGCGTTATTTCAGAATTAATTTTGCGGCTGCCATCTCGCGCGCATAGGTGGCTTTTGCCTCGCGGGCACATGCGCGGCGCTCGTCAGGTGCGGCCAAGGCGCATTCGCGCATTGCTTCCTTTTGCGCACCACCCGCCTCGCGGATGGCAGACTGGTATTTTTGCTGCGGTGTCGTGTCCTCGACCGCACCCCGGCGCAATGACTGTTCGTCACTCGAAGATGAGGCATGCACTACGCCGATTGTGGCCAAGCATGCGCTCGTCAGCATCGTCAGGATTTCAAACTTGCATTTATTAATTGGTTTCATGGCTCCACACCCGGATAAATGTTCGTTGATGGAAAAGCGTTATCACCCGTTCGCTTGGCTGTTGGAATGCTTTGAACGTGTGAAGCGCAAGCTGCATTTCTGCATGTTTTAGAAATGGAATCCATACGACAAACACTGACAAGCGTGTCAGAAGTCGCCTACGCATGCGGCGCGAAGCCTGTTTTCTGTCGTAGTGAACAGCGTGGCGATCTACTGCACGCAACAGACACCCTACCCCTTCCAATGCGGCGGATAGGTCTTTTCAAAATACGGCAGCGCCTCAATGCGTTTCATCCACGCAGCCAGCTTCGGCGGCACCATGGCCAGCAGGTTGTAGCCGGGCTTTTTTGAATCGACGCGACCCAGAAATGCCACATACGGATAGAGCGTGAAATCGGCACCACTTAATTTCTCGCCGCCAAGATAATTCCTGTCGAGCCAACCTTCGATACGCAACAGCTCGGTCGTCATTGCTTTTTTGGCGGCGTCCATCGTTGCCGCGTTTGCCGGCTGATCGGTCGCACGAAAAGCTTCGCCGAAGATTTTGCTGTTCAACGGATCGACATACGCTGCCACCTCTGCCGCGCGTCGACGCGCGATGGCACGCGCCTGCACGTCTTTCGGCCATAGCGGCTCGCCGCTGTCGGGGTAGCGGTCTTCGAGATATTCGAGCATGGCAGCCGACTCGTACATCGCGAAACCGTTATCCACCAACGCCGGTATTTTTTGTCGCGGATTGACCGCAGTGAACTCTGGCGTTTTCAAGTCGCCGTTATCGAACATCATGCGCTTGGCTGTGTAGGCAAGTTTTTTATGCTCAAGCGCGAGCCAGACTTTCCATGCGTAAGGAGAGCCGGAACCGAAATAGAAAATGATGGGACTGGGCATGACAATTTCCTTGTGCGTATTGGCGATGGATGTGGTGGACGATGGACTTGGTTGGCAGCGAAGCTCACACCTTCTTTTTGAAAAACACAATGTGCTGCCAGGGCAGCACGCTCGACGTGCGCTCCCACTGCAAGCCGTGAACCGCAGCTTCCCGCTTGATCTGTGCCTCGCTCATTTTATGCTCGGCCTTGATCGGCACCTTCGCGTCTTCGGCACGGTACTCGACGAACGCCACGCGACCGCCGGGCTTTAGCGACTTGATGATCGAGCGCATGACTTCAAACGGAAATTCAAGTTCGTGATAGACATCGACCATGATCGCGAGATCGATACTGTCGGCGGCAAGCCTGACATCATCCACGGTCGATAAAACCGGCTTCACGTTGCTGT
>JANMPY010000413.1:0-4011 GCA_031370095.1 Betaproteobacteria bacterium | reverse complement strand
CACATGCTGGCACCGATGCCGCTGGCGATGTCGCTTGGTGCTGGCTCCAACGCGCTGCCGATGAACGTGGCGACGATCCAGAACGTCAACGGTCAGGCGATCACGCTGGCGATGAAACACAAAGACCGGCGCGATCCCAAGCAATGGAAAGGATTGGTTTTCGCGGTGCCGTTTGAATATTCGATGCACAATTTTCTGCTGCGTTATTACGTCGCCGAACACGGGCTCGATCCCGACAAGGACATCCAGATCCGCGTCACGCCACCGCCGGAAATGGTGGCGAATTTACGCGCGGGAAACATCGACGGCTTCCTCGGGCCCGATCCGTTCAATCAGCGCGCAGTCTACGACCAGATCGGCTTCATCCACATTCTCACCAAAGAAATTTGGGACGGCCATCCGTGCTGCTCGTTCGGTGTGCGCAGCGAATGGGTGAAAGAAAATCCGAATACCTTCGCCGCACTCTATCGTGCGGTGTTGAATTCCGCGCAGATGGCAATGAATCCGGCCAACCGCAGCACCATCGCCAGCGCAATTGCGCCGGCTGCGTATCTCAATCAACCCATCACTGTTATTGAGCAGGTGCTGACCGGAAAATTTGCCGACGGACTCGGGGGGGTTAAAAACGTTCCTGATCGTGTTGATTTCGATCCGGTGCCTTGGAGCGCGATGGGCGTGTGGATACTCACGCAGATGAAACGCTGGGGCTACGTCAAAGGTGATGTGAAATACAAAGAAATCGTCGACAAGGTTTACCTGCTAACCGACGCAAAAAAACGCATGAAAGAAGTGGGCATGCCGGTGCCGGATAAACAGGCCAAAAAAATCATCGTCATGGGCAAGGCATTTGACGAGAACAAGCCGGAGGCATACGTCGACAGCTTCAAGATCAAGAAGCTGGCATAGAAAATGTTGAAATCGATTTCGTCCAAGGCGGCGGTTTTAAGTCTGGCCTTGTTAGCTGTTTTCCTGCTCGTCTGGCATCTCTCCACACTGCCCAAAGGGGTAACGCAAACAGCCGACAGCGAATATGCGAAGCTGATGGGTGCTGGCGCAGTTAAGACCACGGGTCTGCCGACACCTTTGCAAATTGGCGAGACGCTATGGAAGCAACTTCGCGATCCGTTTTACGACAATGGCCCAAACGATAAAGGTATCGGCGTACAGATCGCGTATTCGCTGGCGCGCGTCATGTCGGGGTTTTTGTTGGCTGCGTTGGTCGCGATTCCGGCAGGCTTTTTAATCGGTATGTCGCCATTGATTTATCGGGCGCTCAATCCATTCATTCAAATACTGAAACCGATCTCGCCGCTGGCCTGGATGCCGCTGGCGCTCTATACCATCAAGGATTCAACCACCTCATCGATTTTCGTAATTTTCATTTGCTCAATCTGGCCGATGCTGATCAATACCGCGCATGGCGTGGCCGGTGTCAGGCGCGATTGGTTGAACGTTGCCAAGACCCTGGAAGTTGGCGTGTTGCGCAAAGCCTTTCTGGTGGTGCTGCCTGCCGCCGCGCCGACCATCCTTACCGGCATGCGGATCTCGATGGGCATCGCGTGGCTGGTGATCGTCGCGGCGGAAATGCTGGTGGGCGGCACCGGCATTGGCTATTTCGTCTGGAACGAATGGAATAATCTTTCGCTGACCAATGTGATTTTCGCAATACTGATGATCGGCGTGGTGGGCATGTTGCTCGATCTCATGTTTGGCGTATTGCAGCGCGCCGTCACTTACGTCGAATAGCCATGGGCTCACAATCCTTCCTGCAAATTCGCCAGCTCGCCAAATCCTACTCGGATGCGCCGGGTGCCAAGCCGGTATTTCACAACGTCAATGTCGATATTGAGAAGGGCGAATTCGTCTGCATCATCGGCCACTCGGGTTGCGGTAAAACCACCATCCTCAATATTCTCGCCGGGCTGGATTTTCCAACGGCGGGCAACGTCATCATGGCCGGTCGCGAAGTATCCGGCCCCAGTCTTGATCGCGGCGTGGTATTCCAGAGTCATGCGCTGATGCCGTGGTTGTCGGTGCAAAATAATATTGCCTTCGCCGTTAAGTCGCGCTGGCCCGATTGGGATCAACACAAAATAAAAGCACACTGCCAAAAATATATCGATCTAGTGCGCCTCACCGGCAACGAGAATAAAAAGCCTTCACAACTCTCCGGCGGCATGAAGCAGCGCGTCGGTATTGCCCGCGCGTTCGCCATCGAGCCGAAGATGTTGCTGCTCGACGAACCGTTCGGGGCGCTCGATGCCTTAACGCGCGGCACCATTCAGGACGAGCTGTTGTCGATTTGCGCTGAGACCCACCAGACCGTTTTCATGATTACCCACGATGTCGATGAATCCATTTTGCTCGCCGACAAAATCATGCTGATGTCCAACGGCCCCGAAGCGCGCATCGCCGAGATCGTCGTCAACACGCTGCCAAAAACCCGCACTCGCGCCGACATTCACCACCATCCGCAGTTTTACAAAATCCGCAATCACCTGGTCGATTTTCTGGTGAACCGTTCGAAGCTGTTGCAGCAGCAGGCAGTGAACGCGTCGGATGGCCTCGACTATCCACCGCTGGTGAAGCCAGGGTTGCTGGACGATCAGGTGACGTTGGCGAGAACTCCCGCAGTTACCGCAGTGGCCTTAAGCCGCGTCAAATAATTTTTCAAACAAGGAGAAAACATGAACCGCTCAGACGTTACCGAAATGATCCTGTCCGCAAAACGCAAGAAGGGACTGAAGTGGGTCGACATCGCCAAGAAAATCGGCCACAGCAAGGAATGGGTCACCGCAGCGATGCTCGGGCAGATGACGCTCACCAAGATTGAAGCCGAGAAAACCGGCAAACTTTTCGGCCTCGACAAAGAAGCGGTGCTGATATTGCAGGAAGTGCCGTACAAAGGCTCGCTGCCCACTTCCGTGCCGACCGATCCGCTGATCTATCGCTGGTACGAACTTGTGAACGTGTACGGCACCACGATCAAGGAATTGATCCACGAGGAATTCGGTGACGGCATCATGAGCGCGATTGATTTTTCGATGGATATTGAGCGCCAGCCTGACCCCAAGGGCGACCGTGTCAAGGTAATATTGTCGGGCAAATTTTTGCCGTACAAAACCTATTGACCGATGTTCCGCTAATCAGTTGTCGTCGACAAGCGTAAGCTGTCTTTCCCTACACGCACCTAACCAAAACCTAAAGGATCATCATGGATCGTCGCAAATTCTTATCCCGTGCTGCCGTCGCGGGAGGCACACTTTCCGCCGCCGCCGCCACGCAGGCTGTCGCGCAGGCACCCGCGTTGCCAAACATCAAATGGCGCTGCGCCTCAAGTTTCCCCAAGAGTCTGGATACCATTTACGGCGGCGCAGAAGTGTTGTCGAAGCGGCTCTCGGCGATTACCGGCGGCAAGTTCCAGATTCAGGTATTCGCAGCGGGAGAAATCGTGCCGGCTTTCAGCACGGTGGACGCGGTACAAAACGGCACCGTGGAATGCACCCATACCGCGAGCTACTATTTCGTTGGCAAAAATAAAGCGTTTGCATTCGACACCACATTGCCTTTCGGTCTCAATCAGCGCCAGCAAAATGCGTGGATCTACTACGGCGGTGGTCTGCAATTGGTGCGTGAGTTTTTCAAGGATTACAACATCATCTCTTTCCCCGCCGGCAACACCGGCGTGCAGATGGGCGGCTGGTGGCGGAAGGAAGTCAAAACCGTTGCCGATTTGAAAGGCGTGAAATTTCGTATCGCCGGACTTGGTGGCGACGTGCTGGCCAAACTTGGCGTGATCCCGCAGCAGATTCCGGGTGGCGATATTTATCCGGCGCTCGAGAAAGGCACGATTGATGGCGCCGAATGGGTTGGACCATATGATGACGAAAAGCTTGGTTTCTACAAGGTGATCAAGAATTTTTACTACCCGGGCTGGTGGGAGAGCAATTCGCAATACTCTTTTTTCGTCAATACAAAAGAGTGGGAAAAATTGCCGAAAGAATATCAAGC
>JANMPY010000391.1:0-3048 GCA_031370095.1 Betaproteobacteria bacterium | reverse complement strand
CAGGGTCCATCAACGCATTCAACGCAAAATTTTGTTCACGATTGCGCGCGACGATTCCCCAGACGTTGTTTTTCTGGTGGGTGTAGTCCTTGAGTGTTCTCAGCACACAGGTCTTGCCCTCAACCGCGTGCACCATCGCGTAAAACGGTTTGTCGATATCCTGATAGACAAATTCGTTCAGGATCATCGCGCCGACCATCGGCCCCTTGATGCGATACAGCGTGCGGCCGTGTTCCTGCCACGATTCCATATCCTTGCCGTGTTTGTCCCAAAAGTCCTTGGGCAGTTCGCGCATGCCGGTGTAGAGCAGGTCGGTATCTTCCAGCACCTTGTCGTTGAAATAATCCTCGGCCGCCACGCCAATGGCACGCGCCTTGATGCGCATGTTGATGTCTTTCGACACCAGCACCACGCTGCGTTTTGGATTGTGATGCTGCAGGTCGAGCGCGACCGCCAAAATCTGGTTATCGGCCTTGCCGCTGTCGGGCAGCGCGCTTGGAAACTCCACGCTCACCGGTCGGGTTTGTAGCATCAGCTTGCCGGACGCCTGCTTGGTGCCTAAATCTTTCAGCGAAATACCATTGTCAATATCGCTTTCCTGGCTCGAGACGATTTCATCCAGAAACCGCGTCGCCTGGCGCGCATTGCGGGCAACTTCAGTCATCCCCTTCTTGTTGTTGTCTAGCTCCTCCAAGGTAATCATCGGCAGATAAATGTCGTGTTCCTCGAACCGAAACAGCGATGTCGGATCGTGCATCAGAACATTGGTATCGAGCACGAAAATTTTCGTCCCGCTGATTTTTGGGGCGACGGTTTTGCTGTTTCCGGGTCTGGGGGCCAAGTCGTTTTCCTCTATGGGCAATCAAAAAATGCTGGCTTTAAAAGCGAAAAACCCTCTTGGAGCGAAATGCTCAAAGAGGGTTTGGCATGAATAATGTGATCTCAAGTCGTGGGTGCGGTCGTTGGATTGCAATACGTCAAAATGATTATGCCACGCTTTTTGCGGCCGCCAATACCGCCGCAGCGTGGCCCTCAACCTTCACGCCGCGCCATTCCTTGACGATCTCATTATTGCGACCCATGAGGAATGTTGAGCGCTCGATGCCCATGACCTTTTTTCCGTACATGTTTTTTTCCTTGATCACTTCAAACAGCTTACACATTTTTTCGTCGCTGTCGGACAGGAGGTCAAACGGAAACTGCATGTTCGTCTTGAATTTTTCGTGGCTCGCCACCGAATCGCGCGACACGCCAAACACCATGATGCCTGCTTGCTGAAACTCGTTATGCAAATCCCTGAACTCGCCGCCCTCAATGGTGCAGCCAGGCGTGGCGTCTTTCGGATAAAAATAGATAACGTATCGGTGCCCTCGGAATGCGGCGCTGGCGAAGCGCTGGCCGCCGGTGGCGGGGACTTCAAAATCAGGGATGGATTTGGTTGGCATTTGCTATCCTGTTGAAATTAAAATTTTGATTCAAGCGGCCTGCTTGAGCGTCACCAAGAATGGTTTGCCTTGTGTCAGCAGGGTGCCGCTGCGTCCGGCAACCGTGCCGCGCTCTGCCACGAAATAGGGCAGGTGCGCACGATTAACATTTTGGTAGACCGCATCGGTCGCAACGAGTTCATAGCCCTGTTCGCGCCAGCCATGCAGCAATTTTTCAAACGTTGGCAACAGCCGCATACCTTCCAGCTCGGCATGCAATGTAAATACATGCGCCGCCATCGGTGACTTGGCAGCGTGGATCAATGGCGGTGGTGCCTGCGTGATGGCGAGCAAACGTTCATGAACGTTTGCTTCCGTGCAATGATCCAGACCGATCAATTCATCCAGCGTCGGTAAGGTGGTCGGTAACTGCGGGCAATCGATGATCTCGGCGTTGATGACCGGGAAATGCGGGGTCACTCCGGGCAAGTTTCCGCGGCCATCCGAGCAATAGTCGAAGCCCATTTCCTGCGTGAGCCGCAGTGCGTGGGTCGACATTTGCCAACCTGCCGCACCGTGGGTCCGCGCGGCGGTTTTGAAAATATCGGTGAAGCGATCCTGCGCCTGCGACATTTCGCGTCGCGTCCACGCCGCTGTTTCGTGCTCAACGCCGTCCTGCCATTTGACGTGATCGTACGTATGGATGCCGACCTCGAAGCCCTCGTCGCGTGTATTACGCAGGATGTCGGCACAGCGTTTGCCGATATCAGGTCCCGGCAGCAGCGTGCCGTATAGCAATGTCGGAAAGCCGTAATGCGAGACCACCGAGGTACGCTTTACTTTGCCGAGAAAACCTTTGCGGAAAACGCGTTTGATCGCGCGACCGGTGTGATCCGGTCCCAAACTAAAGAGGAAAGTTGCGCCTGCCTGATGTTTTTTGAGTGCGGCAATCAAAGCGGGCACACCGATGCGGGTGCCGTTCAGTGTGTCTGCGTCGATCTTGAGTGCGAGATACTGTTTCATATTATTTGTGATTACTTTTGAGAATTATAGAACCTGTAGCAACCGCGAGAATAGAATCTTCAAATGGAAATGACGAAAATTGACGAGCCGCGTCATCCACTTACTCCTTACGACTTGATCGGCGGCGAGGAAAAAGTGCGCGCGCTGATTGCGCGCTTTTACGATCTGATGGATCACGACCCTGATTACTACGGCATTCGCAAGCTGCATCCCGCATCGCTTGACGGCTCGCGCGAAAAACTATTCATGTTCCTGACGGGCTGGCTCGGTGGCCCGCCGCTGTACGAGCAGGCCTACGGACACCCGCGCCTGCGCGCGAGGCATATGCACGTGGCCATCGGCATCAGTGAACGTAACCAGTGGATGGCGTGCATGACTCGGGCGATGATTGATATCGGGGTTGAAGGCAAGCTGCGTGAAAGACTGGTTCAATCGTTCATGAAGACGGCAGATTTCATGCGTAACCGCGAGGGTTAGCGGCTTTGTTGAATCACAAAAATAGTCGATAAATCACTGATTCCTGACTCTTTTTACTAGGGGAAAAAGCCTCGGCGTGCTAGACTTATAGGTTTATTCAGGCCGCATTGTTTGCCTGCCCAAA
>JANMPY010000386.1:0-7608 GCA_031370095.1 Betaproteobacteria bacterium | reverse complement strand
CGCGGGTCTGAAGGGGCATAAAGTCATCGGCGGCATGCGCGCCTCGATTTATAACGCGATGCCGTTGGCGGGTGTAAAAGCGCTATCGACATTCATGCAGGATTTTGCACAACACCACGGGTAAAATCAACTGAATGCGTTATCACCGCGTCGGTACTTCAGTCCACTGCACACTCCCGAAATAAATCAGATCAATGTCCGAAGATCTCTCCCAACTCCGCACCGAAATCGACGCGCTTGATCGTGAAATCCTCACACACCTGAATGCGCGTGCGGCGCTTGCTCGCAAGGTTGGCTCACTGAAAATCGGCCAGGCCTATCGTCCCGAACGCGAAGCAGAGGTGCTACGACGCATCATCGAAATTAACGAAGGTCCGCTGCCCGATGAGGTTGCCGCGCGACTATTTCGCGAAATCATGTCGGCCTGTTTGGCGCTGGAGCGACCGATTACCGTCGCTTACCTTGGGCCGCAGGGGACATTCAGCGAACGTGCGGCGATAAAACAATTCGGCGAAGGCGCTGAGACCGTTCCACAGGCCTCCATCGACGAGGTCTATCGGTGTGTGGAATCGGGCGCGGCAGATTTTGGTGTGGTGCCGGTGGAGAATTCCACCGAAGGCGCGGTCGGTCGCTCGCTCGATCTCATGCCGCAGACGCCGCTCAAAACCTGCGGCGAAGTGCTGCTGCGCATTCATCATCATTTGATGGCGCGTTCACGTTGCGAATTAAAAGCGATTCAGCGCGTGTTCTCACACGGCCAGTCGCTGGCGCAATGTCACGAGTGGTTGAACGCGAACATGCCGCATGCCGAACGCGTCGCAGTGTCGTCCAACGCTGAAGCCGCGCGCAAGGCCTCGATTGAGCCATTTTCGGCTGCGGTGGCCGGTGAAATGGCGGCTGAACATTACCACTTGACGTTGCTGGCCTCAAACATCGAGGACGAGCCGAATAACACCACGCGATTTTTGGTGTTGGGCAATTACGAGCCGAAGCCTTCCACCACCGGCAAAGATAAAACATCGCTGGTGCTTTCGGCAGCGAACCGTGCCGGTGCGGTTTACGAAATGCTCACGCCATTCGCCAAACGTGGCGTGTCGATGAGTAAATTCGAATCACGTCCATCGAAAGTTGCGATGTGGGAGTATTTGTTTTTTGTCGACATCGACGGACATCAACAAGATGCCAACGTCGTCGAGGCGCTGGCTGAACTGCGCGGCATTGCCGGCTATGTGAAGGTGCTCGGCTCATACCCTGCGGCAGTGTTATAACCAAATTCGTACCAATTTCGCGCCGTCATTGATGGCGTATTGAACATCCGCGTTTCAACATTACTATTTTTACGGCCTGACAAGCAATGAGCACTTCGTACCCTGCAAACGATCTCGCCGCATTGGCCCCCGACTACATTCGCTCCATCGCGGCCTACCAGCCTGGCAAGCCGATTTCTGACGTCGCACGCGAACTCGGCATGTTGGAAGCCGACATCGTCAAGCTCGCCTCCAACGAAAATCCCCTGGGTGCGAGCCCGAAAGCGATTGCCGCCATTACCGCTGCGCTCGGCGATTTGGCGATGTATCCGGACGGCGGTGGATTTGCGTTGAAAGCGGCGATTGCAGAAAAATATTCTGTCGCGACTGAGCAGATTATTTTAGGCAACGGCTCCAACGACATTCTTGAATTGGCGGCGCGCACGTTCATGAAGAACGGTGATTCCGCCGTCTATTCGCAGCACGCGTTCGCGGTTTATCCGCTGGCAACGCAGGCGGTCGGCGCACGTGGCATCGAGGTAAAAGCAAAAAATTTTGGCAACGATCTCGACGCGATGCTCGCCGCGATTTGCACCGATACGAAAATGGTTTTTATCGCGAACCCAAATAATCCGACCGGCACTTTTATTCCGGGTGCAGAATTACGCGCATTCGTGCAGCGCGTGCCTCGCAGAGTATTGGTGGTGCTCGACGAAGCCTACGGTGAATATTTAAGCGATGCGGATGTTTACGATAGCGTGCCGTGGCTCGCTGAATTTCCGAACGTCATCATCTCGCACACCCTGTCGAAGGCGTACGGATTGGCGGGGCTGCGCATCGGTTTCGGATTGGCGCACCCGCAAATCATCGATCTCATGAATCGCGTGCGACAGCCGTTCAACGTCAATCATTTGGCGATGGTGGCGGCTGTTGCGGCGCTGAATGACGATGCATTTATTCAGGAAAGTCGCCGCGTGAACGATGCAGGACTGGCGCTGTTCAAGACAGAATTTGCGAAACGCAATCTTGAAATAATTCCCGCATTCGGAAATTTTATCAGCTTCAAAATTGCCAATACGCCGCGCGTGTTTGAAGCGTTGCTGGCACAAGGCGTCATCGTGCGACCGATTGCCGGTTATGGTTTGCCGGATTATTTGCGCGTCACCGTCGGCACGGAGGCGCAGAATCGGCGTTTCCTCGCAGCGCTTGATGTGGTAATTGCGCAAGAGCATAAATAGATCAAAGTCCAGCACTGGAGCACCTTGTAGACAATAATTGTCTGAAGAAGCGCGCCAGTGCTAGAGTTTCAAATAAGAAATATGAAAATCGCAATCATCGGCGTTGGCTTGATCGGCGGCTCATTCGCACTCGCGTTACGGCGCACGCATCCTGAGCTGCGTGTGCTCGGCATTGATCGTGACGAGGCGGCACTCGACGACGCATTGCGCAGAGGTGTGATCGATGAGATCACATCGCTCGTCGCAATTGCTGATTGCGATGTAATTTTTATCGCAGTACCCGTACGTCAATTTCCCGCTGTGCTCGCAGAAATTTCTCAGTACATAAAACCTGCCACCGTCATCACCGATGCAGGCAGCACCAAAGCCGATGTGATCACGGCGGCACGCGCAGCGCTCGGCAATAAAATTTCCCAATTCGTGCCGGGCCATCCGATTGCCGGGCGCGAACACGCTGGCGTTGCTGCGGCGATGGTCGCATTGTTTGAAGGCAAAAACGTGGTGCTCACGCCGCTCGCGGAGAACACAGCGCAATCGATTGAGCGCGTGCGTTCGTTGTGGCGCGCATGTGACGCGCGGGTCGTCGAGATGTCGGCTGAGACCCATGACGCCGTGTTCGCAGCGGTGAGTCATCTGCCACATCTGCTGGCGTTCGCGCTGGTCGATGAACTCGCCGCGCGGCCCAATGCGAAGACGCTATTCTCATTTGCAGCCAGCGGGTTTCGCGATTTCACCCGCATCGCCAGCTCGAGTCCGGAAATGTGGAAAGACATCGCACTCAATAATCGCGAAGCATTGTTGCGCGAGCTTAACGCTTATGAAGCGCATATAGTTGAATTACGCAATGCTCTGGAAGACAGCAATGGCGTGGCTCTTGAAGCGATGATGGCACGCGCACAGCTTGCGCGTGATCGATGGTTGGCGGGCGAGCTCGATGGTTTTCGCGATGAGGCGACGTCATGAGCAAGGTTGAAAACCTGGACGTTGGCCCATATCGACGCGCTGTCGGGTCGATGACGCTGCCCGGCTCGAAAAGTATTTCCAATCGTACCTTGCTGCTCGCCGCGTTGTGCAAAGATCAGACAACGGTCAAAGGCCTGCTGAAATCGGACGACACCGATGTGATGATCAACGCGCTTCGACAATTGGGCGCAACTGTCGCGGAACGCGATGATGAAGTTGTCATCAACGGTGCCGATGCTTTTTCTGTCACCGACGCAGAACTATTTCTCGGTAACGCCGGCACAGCCTTCCGACCGCTGACCGCTGCACTCGCGCTGCTCGCAGCTCCCGGCAGCCGCTACCGTCTCTCAGGTGTTGCGCGCATGCATGAACGCCCCATCGGCGATCTTGTCGATGCCTTGCGATTGCTGGGTGCGGATGTTCACTATGCGCAAAACACCGGTTTCCCACCGCTGGAAATTCACGCCCGAAAAAAAATACTGTGTGATCGGGTGCAGGTTCGCGGCGACGTGTCCAGCCAATTTTTGACGGCGTTGCTGATGGTGCTGCCGATTCTCACGCATGAAATGGGAAATGCGATCACGGTTGAAATTATCGGCGAGTTGATTTCAAAACCCTACGTTGAGATCACGCTGAATTTGATGGCGCGTTTCGGCGTCAAGGTGTTGCGTCGCGAGTGGCAGGAATTTGTCGTTCCAGCCGATGCGGCATACCAGCCGCCAGTCGGCAAGGTGATCACTGTCGAAGGCGACGCTTCAAGTGCGTCGTACTTTCTCGCCGCAGGTGCCATCGCGGGCGGGCCGGTGCGGGTGCTGGGCGTGGGCAAGTCGAGCATTCAGGGCGATACCCGTTTTGCCGAAGTGTTGCAATCGATGGGCGCACGCGTGCGGATGGGTGACGACTGGATCGAAGCGGCGGCACCGGTGTCGGGAGCATTAAATGCGATCAACGCCGATCTCAATCACATCCCTGACGCGGCGATGACGATTGCGATTTGCGCAATGTTTGCCGAGGGCACCACGACGATTCGCAATATCGCCAGTTGGCGGGTCAAAGAAACGGATCGCATTGCCGCGATGGCGACTGAATTGCAAAAGTGCGGCGCGGTGGTAGAGGAGGGCGCAGATTATATTCGCGTTACGCCGCCGGCCATGCTGAAATCCGGTGTGGTCATTGACACCTACGACGACCATCGCATGGCGATGTGTTTTTCACTGCTGTCGTTCGGTGGCGCGCCGGTACGCATTAATGATCCTGGCTGTGTCGCGAAAACCTTCCCAACGTATTTTGACGAATTAAAAAAAATCGCCTTGTAATGTCGACGTCAATTCCTGCCATTCCTGTTATAGCCATCGACGGCCCAACCGCATCCGGCAAAGGCACGGTCGCACAAGCCGTTGCCGAAAAACTCGGATTTCATTATCTGGACAGCGGCTCGCTATATCGACTCGCTGCACTTGCAGCATCGCGGCAAGGAATAGAGTTGGCAGATGCGGCAGCGGTTGCGCGCATCGCCGCAAATTTGGACGTCGCATTTCGAGATGGCAAAACATGGCTCGATGGCATTGACGTCGGCAACGAAATCCGCACCGAATCGGCAAGTCAAAACGCGTCGCGCGTGGCGGCGTTGCCACTGGTGCGCGAGGCACTCATGACCGTGCAACGCAACTTCCGTGTAGCGCCTGGTTTAGTCGCCGATGGCCGCGATATGGGCTCGGTGGTGTTTCCCGATGCGGTATTGAAAGTCTATCTCACGGCCAGTGCCGAAGCGCGCGCCGAAAGACGTACTAAGCAGTTGAAAGAAAAAGGAATCTCTGCAATAATAGACGACGTTGTGAAAGAATTGCGTACCCGGGACGATAGAGATTCAAACCGCACGGTTGCGCCCTTGAAGCATTATCCAGACGCCTATCTGCTTGATACCACTGGGATTTCCGCAGATGATGCGGTACAAAAAATCCTCAATTGGGCTCAAAAAGCAATAGCACCTTGATATTACAGGCAGTTTTTGCTGCAAGTGCCTTCCTTCCCCAACGAGTTTGTAACACCGGCGTTGCTCCCCCCAAAAGGATCAACATTGAATAACCGTCACCGCCGCCTGGCAGTGACCTAACCCGAAAGTGCAGTCAGTCCTATGTCCGCATCCGCCCAACCCCTTAAATCCGCCCCGCACGCCATCGACAGCTTTGCCGCTTTGTTCGAGGAAAGCCTGACCCGTCAGGAAATGCGCATTGGCGAAATGATCACTGCTGAAGTGGTGCTCGTTGACAGAAATATTGTCGTGGTGAACGCCGGCCTGAAATCCGAGTCCGTGATCCCCGTCGAAGAATTCAAGAATGACAAAGGCGAGCTTGAAGTCAAAGTTGGCGACTTTGTCACCGTTGCGATCGAGGCCATTGAAGACGGCCACGGTGCGACCAAACTTTCGCGTGAGCGCGCAAAGAAGCTTTCCGCCTGGCACGATCTGGATGTTGCTCTGGACAAAGGCGAAATCATTACGGGTATGGTTTCCGGAAAAGTGAAGGGCGGCCTGACCGTGATGGTCAATGGTATTCGCGCCTTCCTGCCGAACTCACTGGTCGATGTGCGTCCTGTCAAAGATACGTCGATGTTCGAAGGTAAAGAGCTAGAATTCAAAGTCTTCAAGCTTGATCGCAAGCGTAACAACGTGGTGGTATCGCGTCGCGCCGTGATGGAAGCGTCGGCCGGTGCCGACCGCGCCGCGTTGATGGCGAACCTCAAGGAAGGTGCCATCGTCAAAGGTATCGTCAAGAATATCACCGACTACGGCGCTTTCGTCGATTTGGGTGGTATCGATGGTTTGTTGCACATCACCGATCTGGCGTGGCGTCGTGTCAAGCATCCTTCAGAAGTGTTGAATGTTGGCGATGAGGTAGAAGCCAAGATCCTTAAATTTGATCAGGAAAAAAACCGCGTCTCACTCGGCATGAAGCAACTGGGCGACGACCCATGGACCGGTCTTTCACGCCGTTACCCACAGAGCACACGCCTGTTCGGCAAAGTAACCAACCTCACCGATTACGGCGCGTTCATTGAAATCGAAGCCGGTATCGAAGGTCTGGTGCACGTCTCCGAAATGGACTGGACCAACAAGAACGTACACCCCGCCAAAGTCGTCTCGCTGGGTGACGAAGTCGAAGTCATGATTCTGGAAATCGATGAAGAGCGCCGCCGTATTTCGCTCGGCATGAAGCAGTGCATGTCGAATCCGTGGGAAGAGTTTTCGATGTCGCACAAGAAGGGCGAAAAAGTCAAAGGTACGATCAAATCGATTACCGATTTTGGCGTATTCATCGGCTTGCCGGGCAATATTGACGGCCTCGTTCACTTGTCCGATTTGTCGTGGAATGTGGCCGGCGAAGAAGCCGTCAAGAACTACAAAAAAGGCGACGAACTCGAAGCTGTCGTGTTGGCCATCGACATGGAGCGCGAGCGTATTTCGCTTGGCATCAAGCAAATGGACGACGATCCTTTCACCAACTACACCGCGATCCACGATAAGGGCACGCTGGTCACCGGCAAAGTGAAAACGATTGACGCCAAAGGCGCAACGATTGCGCTGACCGACGACATCGAAGGTTATTTGCGTGCGTCGGAAGTCTCACGTGAACGTGTGGAAGATATTCGCACCCATTTGAAAGAGGGTGACGAAATCGAAGCCGTGATCGTCAACGTTGATCGCAAGACCCGCAACATCAATCTTTCCATCAAGGCCAAAGATTCGGCCGAAGAAAAAGACGCGATGAAGCGTATGACCGATGACGCGCCCTCTAATGCTGGCACCACCAACTTGGGCGCGTTGCTCAAGGCCAAGCTCAAGCAAGGCGATAACTAAAAAATCAGGCGGTTGCGGGGCTGTGTTTTTAACACAGCCCCGCACTAGCTTTTCTATTGCAGTAACGATTTCAGGAACCGCCTCGTGAAGTCAATGACGAAGTCAGAACTGATTGAAATTCTCAGCGCACGCCACAGCCAGCTGGCGCCCAAGGATGCCGAGCTGGCAGTGAAGGCTATGCTCGATGCCATGTCGCACACGCTCGCGAGTGGCGACCGCATCGAGATTCGCGGCTTCGGCAGTTTCGGCCTGAATTACCGCCCACCGCGCACTGGACGCAACCCAAAGACGGGCGAGAAGGTAC
>JANMPY010000371.1:0-3380 GCA_031370095.1 Betaproteobacteria bacterium | reverse complement strand
GGATTTCAAGGGTAAAGTGCAGGTGGTCGCGCGCGTTCAGCAGGGAAGCCAGCAAACAGCGTTGAGCTTTCCGTCGGACGTGGAGGTGCGCGGCAAAGGCGGCGAAATCGAATTCCGCTATTACCAAAAAGTGGATGGCAGGTTCAGGATTCCGGAAGGCGCGCAGTTAAAAAGCATACAGGTTCGTGTCCTTGCGCTGCCTGGCTACGAAGTACGCAGCCAGAAAAGCGTTAATCTTTAGCTTAAGGAGTGCGTCATGTTCGGTAATAAATCAAACAAAGCGAGCCCGATCGATAGCTTGATCGGCACCGGTACCACCATTCACGGCGACGTGCATTTCACCGGCGGGTTAAGAATTGATGGCGTGGTCAAAGGCAATATCAAAGCCGTCGGCGACAAACCAGGAACGCTGGTGCTGTCCGAAATGGCCAAAGTGGAAGGCGAGATCGATGTTGGCCATGTCGTCGTCAACGGTACTGTGGCAGGCCCTGTGCGTGCCCAAGAATACCTCGAACTCCTGCCCAAGGCGCGGGTCACAGGAGATGTGAGTTACAAAACGATTGAAATCCACGTTGGCGCGATTGTCATGGGCCGCATGGTGCATGAGGGCGAATCCCGATTGCTGGCCGATAAGGTGATAGAGTTCAAACCAGCTTTGGGTAATTGAGGCAATTGATTTGTGCCTATGTGCCCTGATATGTGTTGTATTGCCAGGAGATGAAAATGAATGATATGTCGATGATGCCTTCCCCGTTGTTGTTTTCCGATAGCGCCGCTGATAAGGTCAAGGCCTTGATTGTCGAAGAAGGCAACGACGATCTCAAGCTGCGCGTTTTCGTGACCGGCGGGGGCTGCTCTGGCTTGCAATACGGCTTTACGTTTGATGAAATCACCAATGAAGACGACACTATCCTTGAAAAGAATGGCGTGCATTTGCTGATCGATCCGATGAGCTACCAGTATCTGATCGGTGCTGAAATTGACTACACCGAAGGACTCGAAGGCGCACAGTTCGTGATCAAAAATCCGAATGCGTCCAGCACTTGTGGTTGCGGATCTTCATTTTCCGTTTAGCGTCACGGTAAACGTAAAAACGGGGGCAATTGCCCCCGTTTTTACGTTTACGTTCGACCTCTCGTGACGATGTCGATTACGGCTCGCGGACGCTGAGATATTTCGCTAAAATGCAAATAGTCACCCCGGTACAAAAGCCAATATCTACCCAAACTGCTGCAAAATATTCCTGCCTGCCCGACCCGGTGTGCACGGCGATTTTTCAGCCCGTTTTTCCCACAAGGAAGGATTCAAATGTCGCAATCGCATTCGTTTGCCCTGAAAACGCTCTCCGCGAGCGTCCTGCTTTCGTTTTCCGTTGTCGCGATCGCGCAAGCGCCAGCGCCAGCCGCTACGCCGCCCGTAGGCACAACGCCTACAGCCGCACTTGCGCTGCCCGGTGCGCCGCCTGCGCAGGCCCCCGCACCCCGCCCGTTCAGTGCCGTCATCAAGGACGCGAAAGAAATCGCGGGCTTTTTCACGGTGTACGAAAAAGATGAAAAAGTCTGGATGGCGATCAAGCCGGATCAGTTCGACAAGCCATTTTTCTTCACCTACAACATCCCGCAAAGTATCGGCGAACGTGGCCTCTATGGCAGTCAGATGGGCGGCTCGGAGCTCGTCATGTTCAAGAAAATTGGCACCCAGATTCAGTTGATTGCCAAAAACACCGAGTTCTTCGCCAAGCCCGGTAGTCCACAGGCGCAGTTTGTTGCCGAAGCGTTTTCTGACAGCCTGATGGCCAGCGCTGCTGCGGCATCCGCGCCGCATGCCGAGAGCAAAGCGATTTTGGTCGAGCTGAATTCCTTGTTGTTTGCCGACATCCCCGGCTACAGCACTCGGCTGGAGGTCGCCTTCCGCATGCCGTTTGCGTTCGACGCGCGCAATTCCAGCGTGAGCCGCTTGAACAACAGTGACCAGCTCACCGGCGTGCAGATCAAAGCGCATTTTACCGTGCCAAGATTATCCGCGCCGCCGTTGACGCCGAGCCCCGTGCCCACGCCGCCGCCACCGCGCACCACACCCGATCCCCGCAGCCTGTTCGTGAGTTTTTATTACAGTTTTTCGCAGTTGCCGGAAACAGAAATGGCTCCACGCATTGCCGATGATCGCCTCGGCCATTTCGTTACGTCGCGCACCGACTATAGTGAAGATCTGGCGCCGAAAGACAAAGTGCATTACGTGAATCGCTGGCGTCTGGAAAAAAAGGATCCAAGCGCCGCGCTGTCTGAGCCGAAAGAGCCGATCACGTATTGGCTGGACAAAAACATTCCCGTGAAATACCGCAAGGCCGTGACCGATGGCGTGCTGGAATGGAACAAAGCCTATGAAAAAATCGGTTTCAAGAACGCGCTGGTGGCAAAACAGCAGACCGAGAAAGACAATTTCGACACCATGGACGCGCGCCACGCGTCGATCCGCTGGTTTGTCGGTGCCGATGTTGGTTTCGCGATTGGCCCGTCACACAAAGACCCGCGTACAGGTGAGATTCTGGATGCCGATATTGGCATGTCCGATGTGTTCGCCCGTGGCGCGCGCCGTCAAGTCGCCGAAGATTTGGGGCATTCGCACAACGCCTACACGATGGGCAACCCGCTCAAAGCGCACAAAGATTATCCGGCCTGCAATTACGCCGACGAAGGTGCACACGAAATGCACTTCGCCATGGATCTGTTGGAGGCGCGCGGCATGGATATGTCAGGGCCCGAGGCGGAGGAAGTTGCGCAAGCCTATGTCAAGGACGTGATCATGCATGAGATTGGTCATACGCTCGGCCTGCGTCATAACTTCCGCGCGTCGACGATTTATTCGATGAAACAAATTCAGGACGCCGACTTCACGAAAAAGAACGGTATCACCGGCTCCATCATGGATTACACGCCGTTCAATCTCGCCACCAACGGCGAGAAGCAGGCCGAATACGTGATGTCGACATTGGGCCCCTACGACTATTGGGCGATTGAATACGCCTACAAGCCGATGGACGCCGCCAAAGAAAAGGAAGAGCTTGCCAGCATCGCGGCACGCTCGACCGAGCCGCTGCTGGCCTTTGCGACCGATGAGGAAGCCGTCAGCCAATTCGGCGGCATGGATCCGGATGTCAATCAGTTTGACCTCGGTGGCGACCCATTGGAATACTATAAAAAGCGCATGAAACTGTCGCGCGAATTGTGGGATCGTTTGCAGACGCTGAAATTAAAAGACGGTGAAAGCTATGACCGCCTGACACGCAGCTTTAATGCCGGTTTCACGCAGTTAGCGCGCGTTGCGCCACTAGCCGCAAAGTATGTGGGTGGCGTGAAGCTGTTGCGCGATCATGCGGGCAC
>JANMPY010000577.1:0-1836 GCA_031370095.1 Betaproteobacteria bacterium | reverse complement strand
CGCTTTTCAGCAGATTCGAGACCGCGCGCAACGTGGTGGTTTTCCCTGCGCCATTCGCGCCCAGAATCGCAACGATGCCGCCATCGGGCACGATCAGCGAAACGCCCTTGAGCACGAGGATGACGTGGTTGTAGATGACCTCGATGCCGTTGACGGACAGGAGAGGTTTAGCGGTGGCGGCGACAGTGGCGGTCTGCATAGGTAATCAAAAATAAAAATGTCATTTCGAGCAAGGCGAGAAATCTGCTTTTTCTATACGCTGCAACAAAGCAGATTTCTCACCGATGAAACCGGGTTCGAAATGACCGGATCAAAGTGATGCGTCAGCTTTCTTTCTTGCAATCACGCGGCGTAATCTTTTTTTCTTCCGCATATTTTTTGGCCTGCGCAGCGACCATCGGGCCCAGCAAGCTCCTGTCTGACTCATACCAGTCCGACGTATAGCTCCACTGTTTGCCGTCCCAGGTATGGATCCGCGCCTTGTGTGCGCCTTCGTGATCGGCGCAAGAGGTTTTGAGCGGCTGCAACATGCCCTCAAAACCAATCGCTTTGATGCGCGCGTTATCGATGTCCAGATTTTCCGCACCCCAGCGAACTTGCTCGCCTGTCATTGGCTTCTTGCCGTACTTCGATTGCGCCTTGCGCACCGATTCCATCACCAGCATTGCACTGATCATGCCGCGGTTGTAAAGGACATTGCCGACTTCCTCTGCCTTGCCGGTGCCTTTACTCTTTTCATATAGAAACTTGACCATATCCTTGTGTACTGCAGCATTTTTTTCGCTGGAATGTTGCAGCGCCAACCCGTTGTAACCCTTGGCGGCCAAGTCGGCAGGCATTACGTCTGGTTCAGCTGCCGACCACCACACGCCGTACATTTGCAAACGCGGGTACGACACTGCAATCGCCTCTTTGATCGCCGTCGAATTCATGCCGCCCCAACCCCACAGGAAAACGTAGTCGGGTTTCTGTTGGCGAATTTGCAGCCAGGTCGCTTTTTGTTCCAGCCCCGGGTGTGTAACGGGCAGCTTGACCAACTCAAAGCCGTGTTTCTTGGCGTGCGCGTCAAGGACAGGGATGGGCTCTTTGCCGAACGGCGAGTCGTGATAAACCAAAGCGATCTTTTTGCCCTTGAGACTGCCTTTCTTGGCGACGTGT
Organism: Betaproteobacteria bacterium; assembly: GCA_031370095.1. Classification (GTDB taxonomy): domain Bacteria; phylum Pseudomonadota; class Gammaproteobacteria; order Burkholderiales; family Usitatibacteraceae; genus UKL13-2. The sequence goes on along the minus strand of JANMPY010000577.1, from coordinate 678 downwards.
TGCACCAATATATCGGCGGCAGTCCAATAAGTGCCCATCAACGGGAAATTCCATGGGAATACGCTGCCGTCGACGGATTCTGAACGTCCATAACCGGTCGAAAAAACCACCACTTTGTCGCCCGGTGCCTTATCGGTAATCGCGAAGGTGATGCCGGTTGAGAGCGGATTAAATCCAGTCGCGCCGGTCGGGCCTTTACCCTTCAAGCGTTCATAACATTCCACGCCACGGTCGGTCTTGTATTCGGTTTCGCATTCTTCATATGTAATCTTCACACCATTGATACCGCCGTCGCGCTCGTTGATGAGCTTCAGATAATCGACAAAGCCGTTTGCCCATGGCACGCCGTTCGGTGCGTAGGCACCGGTGCGAAATACCAGCACCGGCACGAATTGTTCGTTCGCCTGTGCAAAAACTGTACTCGCTGCCAATGCGCAAAACGCACCGGTCGCGATGGCTACTTTTCTCAACATCGTTTTCATCTCCGTCCTCCTAAGTAATGAAACATGATTCAAGCGTCTTCATCCCTGTGATTTCTTTATCCAGCAATCCTCAACTCAAACAACATTACCAAAATTTTCGCTTCAATGTGCATCAATGCGGAAACGGCCAGAGCCGCAATTTCTCCTTGGCAATTGCCCACAAGCGCGCCAGGCCATGCGGCTCGACGATCAAGAA
>JANMPY010000343.1:0-3995 GCA_031370095.1 Betaproteobacteria bacterium | reverse complement strand
AATGACTGCAGTGGTGCATAGAGCACGCCTTTGAACGAGATCACGTCGCCAGTAGATGTGGAAAATTTAATAAAGCCCAGCATTTTCGCGATCAACCCGGACAGCGCAAAAATAAACAATGCATTCATGCCGTAGATGGTGAAGGGCAAAAAAATCTGCTGCGCCCGGCTGCGCAACTGCGCCGACGCATTCGCATCCATCAACCAGTAAAACGCCGAAAAAATCAGCAGCGCCCAGCCGGTCATGAAAATACTGAACGATATGGTCCAAAGACTTTTGTTGATCGGCATAAACGTGGCGTCAATGATCGCACCGATCCACAGGCACGCTAGACCTGCCAGCATCATCCACACCGTTTTTTCCGCCACCGAATATTTCGACAACAGCCAGCGCCCGCTGAGCACACCGAACAACTGACTGCATAGCGCAGGCAGGGTGCTGACCAGACCTTCGGGATCCCACGTTTTCGATTTTGCCCAGAGATGACCGTCGAGCAACAGGCGGTCAATGTACGCACCGAAATCACGGCCCGGCTCCAGCACGCCCGCCGCGATGCGACCCTGCGCATCCGGCACGGGAATGAATAACATCAACACGCCGTACAGCGCCAAAAGCCCGACGATCCAGACGCATTGTTGCCGCCAATTAAAGAACACCACAATCGGTGCGGCCAGCATCGTGCAAATTGCAATGCGCTGCAAGACGCCCGGTATGCGCAGCGTGTCGAGATTAAATGCGGGAATGAAATTGAGCGTTAAGCCAATCAAAAAAATAATCGCGGCGCGTTTGAAGAGCTGCAACAACAATGCACCTTTGTCGTCGCCCGCTTCGCTTCTGCGTCCCAGTGAAAACGTCATCGACACGCCGCAGATAAAAAGAAAAAACGGAAAAATCCAGTCGGTAAACGTCCAGCCATTCCACTCGGCGTGGCCGAGCTGCGAATAAATATGTCCCCAGTCTCCGGGGTTATTGACCAGCACCATGCTGGCGATGGTGAAACCGCGAAATGCGTCGAGTGAAATCATGCGCGTGGAAGACGACGTGGTCATTTCAACTCGCCGCTTTTTTCCCAAACGCAGGATCAATTTTGATGAATGCCGTCACCAGCAAAGACGGTAATGTCGCGATGCAAACCCAGACGAAGAAATGCTGGTAGCCGAGCTGCGCCTGAATCCAGCCACTCGCCATGCCGGGTAGCATCATGCCCAGCGCCATGAAGCCGGTGCAAATCGCATAGTGCGCAGTTTTGTGCGCGCCATCGGCGACCATGATCATGAACAACAGATACGCCGCGAAGCCGAAACCATAGCCGAATTGCTCGATCGCAATCGCTGTCGCAATCACCACAATATTGCTCGGCAACGCATAGGCCAGAAATACAAATGCGAGATTTGGCAGATGAACTGACAACAGCATCGGCCAGATCCAGCGCTTCAAGCCCGCGCGTGAGATCACATAGCCACCAAGCAATCCGCCGAGCGTAAGTGCGATCACGCCGATCGTGCCGTAGACCACGCCGACCTGTTTGGTCGTCAACCCAAGCCCACCCGCGCTGGCGGGGTCGAGCAAAAACGGTGCGGCAAGTTTTAACGCCTGCGCTTCGCCAAAACGAAACAGCAACAGGAAAGCAAGAATGATGTAAATATCTTTGCGCTTGAAAAATGAGGTGAAGGTCGAGACGAATCCAGTGATGACATTTTCGTTACCCTTGCGCAGCAATGGCTGGTCGCTTGCAGGCACTGGCAACACAAACCGATGATAAATAAATAATATAAAAAACATGCCGGCCAAAATGGCAAAAATAATCGACCACGCCAACGATACATTTCCCGTCTGTTCGCTGATCGTCCCCGCCAGAAATACCAGCCCGCCTTGCCCTGCGATCATGGCGATGCGATAAAAGGTACTGCGCACACCGACGAACGCGGCCTGCTCGTGTTGCGGCAGAGCCAGCATGTAAAAACCATCCGCCGCAATATCGTGGGTGGCAGAGCTGAAGGCCATTAGCCAAAACACGGCTAGCGTAATCTGAAAAAAATGTGCGGTCGGAATCGTTAGCGCAACCAATGCCAGCGAGGCACCGATGACGAGCTGCAAACTTACAATCCACAGGCGTTTGGTTTTGAACATATCGACCACCGGCGACCAGAGCGGCTTGATGACCCACGGCAAATATAGCCAGCTCGTGTAGAGCGCGATCTCGGTATTGGAGAGCCCCAGATTTTTGTACATGATGACCGAGAGCGTCATCACGACCACATACGGAATTCCCTGGCCGAAATAAAGTGTCGGAATCCATCGCCACGGATTTATTTTTTTCGTCATCCGGCGATCGCTTTTCGCACGCTGCCGTTGGCAATGGCGAGCCGCTTTCGCGCATCATTGATGCTGATTTTTTTTGTGATCACCACAATCGCAAGCTTGACATGAAACTCACAAGCTTCAAGTGTTCGCTGCGCGGTTTCCTCGTCGGCACCGGTTGCCAGCATCGTGAGATTCACGGTGCGGCGTTTGAGCTTTGCGTTGGTCGGCTTTAAGTCCACCATCAGATTGCCGTACACCTTGTTCATGCGCACCATCACGGCGCTGGAAAAAGTATTCAGCACAATTTTTTGCGCCGTGCCCGCTTTAAGCCGCGTGCTGCCGGAGATGAGCTCGGCACCGGTGTCGAGCGTGATGCCGATGTCGCTATTCGCGGCGAGGGGTGAATCCGGATTATTGGCAATGCCGATCGTCAGCGCACCGGTGCTGCGAGCGGCAGTCAGCGCACCGAGTGCGTAAGGCGTGGTGCCGCTGGCGGCGAGGACGATGACCACATCGTGCGGCCCGCAATTGCTCGCGATCAGATCCGCAGCACCTTGTTCCCGCTTATCTTCAGCACCCTCAATGGCCTGAAATATCGCCTCGCGGCCACCTGCAAGCAACGCTACTGCGCGATCGCGGGGCCAGGAAAAAGTCGGATAAAGCTCCACGCTATCGAGCAGCCCCAGTCGGCCCGACGTACCAGCACCGACATAAATCAAACGTCCACCCGCCTCAAGTCGCGGCACGGCTGCATCGACGGCGGCAGCGAGCTGGGTGCTCGCGGCGCGCACGGCATTGACGGCATTGATTTGGTCATCGATCAGGACCTTGCAAAGCTCGGTCGCGGAATACTCGTCGAGATTGGTGTGGGCAAGGCTAGGTGTTTCCGTGTTTAGCTTTTGCGTCGTCAACTTGCGTTCCTTCAAGTGCATCTCCAACCAAAGATTTACGCGGCTAACCAGCCTCGACCACTTATTTTATGTGGATGCTGTTGCCCACATGTTAGCGGCTACAGGATTTAATGGCCGACCCATGTAGGCGATTAATTTAAATGCGACCGATTTGTTGAAGTACGACACATGACGTTGCATACGCGCAACAGTATGTTGAATGTATATAAATTGTGTCACAAATGCGCGTAACCTCGCGGATATCAGCCGCTTAACCAATACTAAAAGGGTTCTTCCATGAAAATGAAATCACTGTCATTTGCCGTCGCACAAGCGTGCATGGGCATTGCGATCGGCACCATCGCGACGGGCGCTACCGCGCAGCAGCCGCAAAAAATCGATAGGGTTGAAGTCACAGGCTCCAACATCAAGCGCATCGAAGGCGAGAGCGCGTTGCCAATCACGATCTACAAACGTGAAGACATCGAAAAAACCGGCGCGACCAACGCGGCCGACCTGCTCGACAAGTTACAGCTCAACAGCGGTGCCACGGTAAATATTTCAAACGGTGTTGGCGATGGCTTGACGCCCGGATTTGCCGGCGCATCGTTGCGCGGCTTGGGGCCGAACAACACTCTGGTGTTGCTGAACGGCCGACGTCTGGCCAACTACGCGTTTCAAGGTGCCGCAGTCGATGTCAATTCGATTCCTCTTGCAGCGATTGAGCGCGTCGAGATTCTCAAGGATGGCGCGTCTGCCGTGTATGGCACCGATGCCATCGGCGGCGTGGTCAATTTCATC
>JANMPY010000319.1:0-5171 GCA_031370095.1 Betaproteobacteria bacterium | reverse complement strand
TTTTGCGCGCGGCTGCATCGGGGATGGCGAACAGCAACAGCGGCACGCCGCGCTCGGTATGCCAGATGCCTTCAATCGCAGCAATTTTGGCGGGTTGATATTTAAGCGTATTGAGTCCGTGCATATCGCCGACGAAAATCTGGATCGGGATCAGCACCGCCGCCAGTGTCGCGCCGGTTTTCAAGCCGAGCATCACGTCGGCTCCGCGATCATTCTTGAGCCAGCGATAGGCCGAAATACCCGCGATGAGAAACGATACCGTCAACCCAGAGGCCAGCAAAAAATGCGTCAGTCGATACGGAAACGAGGGATTAAAAATCACCTGCAGCCAGCTCGTGACGTGCGCGCGGCCGTCGATCATCTCAAAGCCGGCGGGCGTTTGCATCCAGGAATTCAACGCCAGAATCCAGAACGCCGAGAGTGAGGTACCAATCGCGACCATCCAGGTTGCGAAGGTGTGGACGCGGTTCGACACGCGCTGAAAGCCGAACAGCATGATGCCCAGAAACCCGGCTTCCAGAAAAAACGCAGTGAGGATTTCGTACGCCAACAGCGGTCCCGCGACGTTGCCGACGGTATTCATGAAACCGGGCCAATTGGTGCCGAACTGAAATGACATGGTGATGCCAGACACCACGCCAAGTGCGAATGTGAGCGCGAATACTTTCACCCAGAATCGATACGCCTGCATCCACGCCACAGCACCCGTGGCATTAAACCGATGCTTGAAAAACAGCAACACCCACGCCAGCGAAATGCTGATGGTCGGGAAAAGTATGTGGAAGGAAATGTTCGCGCCGAACTGCATGCGCGCGAGTGTGAGTGCGTCCATGTTTACTCCTTGCTCAATTGCTTTTTGCTAGTGTAGTGCTTCATATTTAATGCAACTTATTGCCATGATCACTAATCTGCGCCCGGCGCAACCCTTGTGGTTGTTCCCCCGGCCACGGGGGAAGGCGGGGATGGGGGCGATGCCAGCGACGGCGCGCGATCTGCTACGACACTCCCATCCCGACCTTCCTCCACATAACGGGGGAAGGAGGCACGGTTGGTGGCGATCACGCGATCACTCGCATAAGTTCCAAACAGAGTGAAGCACCACACTAGCCTGCGGCCGGGGAAAACTCCGCATCGCACAAAATCTGTGTAACCCATAGCGACTCAGACTTTCTTGCCACCAGCAACGATTTTTAGTTTGCCCTTGAATTCCAGCAGCTTCTGTACCTTCGCGCCGAGCTTCATCAGTTGCACCAGCGTGTCCTGATCGAGCTTATGCACATCGGTGAACCAGCCGCTGACCAGCTCAATCAGATCGTGCATCGCCTTCATGCGTTGCTGCGCGTGTTTGTCTGCCGGACCGCATACGTCGTTGATGACCGCGTCACGCAGCATCGACAGCGTCGGATCGATTTCACGTTTCTTCCTTTCCTCGGCCAGCGTTTTGAAAATCGCCCACACGTCTTCGGGTGCGGAGAAAAACTCACGTCGATCACCCGGCAAATGCTGTAGCCGCACCAGTCGCCACGATTCCAATTCCTTCAGCCCCATGCTGACGTTTGATCGCGAAAAATCCAGCGCCTCCGCAATCTCATCCGCGTTCAGCGGACGGTCGGAAACGTACAGCAGCGCGTAGATCTGCCCGACGGTGCGGTTGATTCCCCAGCGACTGCCCATCTCGCCAAAGTGGAGGACGAAATTTTGAACGAGAGGTGAGAGGTTTTTCATTTGCTTGCGTTAAGACATCTGCGAAGATGTTTTATGTAGTTCATGTGATTTTAGTAATTACTGAAAATTATGAACGAAAAGATTGAAAAAATCAAGCCGCTCATGCCGGTTTAGCTACGACGCCGGCAGAAAATTCATGAAGAACGCCATCCGGCGAGCGCCACAGGCGGAAATGCCGCTAGGAGCCGCGCCGGTGCTTGATTCTGCTATTTTTAATCCACAACTAAAAAGCCCCGCACGGCGGGGCTTCGTTATGACAAAACAACCACTACGCCATTGCCCGATACGCGGGCAAAGTCAAAAACTCTTCGTAGTTATCATCCATCACGAGCCCCTCAAACATCGCCGCACCTTCGACATATTTACCCACCGCATAAACAGCATCACCAACAATGCCCGGCGTTTTTGCGAGTTCATCTTTGATCAGCGGCGCGACCATCTCCTTGGTGACTTTGCGGCCATCATCGAGCACGCCTTTCGGCGAGCGAATCCATTGCCAAACCTGGCTGCGTGAAATTTCGGCAGTAGCTGCGTCTTCCATCAAATTAAAAATCGGTACACAGCCATTGCCGCCGAGCCACGAGCCAACATACTGAATGCCGACCTGAATATTGTTGCGTAGTCCGGCCTCGGTGATCGGCGCTTCGGGGCGGAAATCGAGCAAGTCTTTCGCGGTGAAATTTACGTCGTCGCGCTGGCGATGAATCTGGTTCGGCGTCTTCATGTGTTCATCAAATACCGCCTTGGCAATCGCCACCAAACCCGGATGCGCAATCCACGTACCGTCGCAGCCATCGGTGACTTCGCGTAATTTGTCGGCGCGCACTTTTTCCATCGCGGCGTCGTTTGCGGCCGTATCGTTCTTGATCGGTATTTGCGCGGCCATTCCGCCCATCGCAAACGCTTGACGCTTGTGGCAAGTCTTCACGAGCGTGAGAGCGTACGCGCGCAGGAACGGTGCCATCATCGTCACCTGACTGCGATCGGCCAAACAAAAATCTTTGTTCAACCGGAATTTCTTGATCGCCGAAAAAATATAATCCCAGCGGCCGATGTTGAGCCCCGCGCTGTGCTCACGTAATTCATAAAGTATCTCGTCCATTTCGAACGCCGCGACAATGGTCTCGATCAGCACGGTACCCTTCACCGAGCCTTGCGGCACGCCCAGCTCGTTCTGTGCCATCACGAAAATGTCGTTCCACAAACGCGCTTCGAGATGCGATTCCATTTTCGGCAAATACAGATACACGCCGCTGCCGCGCGCCAGTAAAGTTTTCACGTTATGGAAAAAATACATTGCAAAATCAAATATCGCACCCGATACAATCTTGCCATCGAGCGTGACGTGTTTTTCATCCAGATGCCAGCCGCGCGGACGTGGAAACAGCACGGCAGGGTTGGCGTTGAGTTTGTATTGCTTGCCGTTTTGCTCGAGCGTGATGGTGCGCGCGTTCGCGTCCCGCAGGTTGATCTGGCCGTCGATCATGTTTTCCCACGTCGGGCAATTGGCATCTTCAAAGTCAGCCATGAAGGTGTTGGCACCGCAATTCAACGCATTGATGACCATCTTGCGGTCGGTGGGGCCGGTGATTTCTACGCGACGATCCTGAATGTCGGCGGGTACCGCTGCCACCACCCAGCTGCCGTCGCGGATGTGTTTGGTTTCAGGCAAGAAATCGGGCAGCGTACCAGCGTCGAATTGTTTCTGGCGTGCCGCACGGGCGGCAAGCAGCGTTTGTCGGGTCGGCTCGAATTTGCGGTGAAGAGCCACGAAAAACGTCAGCGCCTCCGTCGAGAGAACCTCGGCGTACGCAGGCGGCATTTTGCCGCTGATCGTCAGTCCGGCGGGAATCGTGTGTGTGGTGGCCATGAATTTTTCCTTGAAGTTTGTCCGCACTGTCAGCAAAATATGCGCAAGCTTGTATGCATAAGCGGAGATTTAAGCGTAGATTGTATTACGTGACCTAAATAATAATAATCGCTAATAAAACAAAAGCGTTTCATACCGTCGCCGGTGACTAAACCACGGCATCGAGGAGAAGAAATGGATCGATTAAAAGCGTTGCAAACATTTCTGGACGTGGCGAAAACAGAAAGCCTTTCTGCCGTCGCGCGCGACGAGGGTGTCACGCCCGCGATGATCGGCAGACGCATTGACCAGCTCGAAGAGCAACTCAACGTAAAGCTGTTCAAACGCTCCACACGCAAAATTACCCTGACGCCGGAGGGCATGGCTTTTTTTGAAGACGTGCGAAATATTTTGAACGAGCTGCGCGCGGCCGAAGAGTCGCTGACTGCTGGTGCCCGCAGCGCAACGGGTCGACTGATTGTTTCTGCGCCGACCGCGTTTGGGCGCAAGCACATTGCGCCGCATCTGCCTGCCTTCGTCGAGCTGCATCGAAACCTTAACGTGACGCTGCATCTTTCAGAGCGCATCGTCGACTTGAAAAACGAACGTGTCGATTTAGCCATCCGCATTGCCGATTTGAAAAATGCCGACCTGATCGCCACCAAGCTTGCCCGCAATCATCGCGTCGTGGTCGGCTCCGCCAGCTACTTCAAGCGCTACGGCAAGCCCGCAATACTTGCCGATCTGGCCAAACACAATTGCCTCGTCACCGCGACCGAAGACGGGCTGGCCGATAGCTGGGCGTTTCGCGATGGCACAAAAAATATTTCAGTAAAAGTTTCCGGCGACATGCATTGCAATGACGGCGAAGTGCTCACCCGCTGGGCGCTGGCCGGGCACGGTCTCGCGTGGCGCAGTGCGTGGGAGGTGTCAGAAGAAATAAAAAAAGATCGGCTGGTGGAGGTGCTGCCAAAATTTGCCGTCCCGGGCAGCGATATTTACGCAGTCTATCCTGATCGCCGATTTCTGCCGGCCAAGGTGCGTTTGTTTATCGACTTCATGAAAAAAACCGTTGGCGATCCGCCGTATTGGGAGCGCAATGGCAAGTGAGCCGTGCTGTTTGTGCGGCATCCCGGCCAGTTTGCGTTCAACCGCGCAATTGCAATCCGGGTAGAATTTAGTAGCTTGAAAACCTGCACGGCATCGGCTAACTGAATTTACAGTGCGTCCGATTCTCAACCGTTAGGTTGAGGTAGCATTATCCACGTAGATCAAGCACTGGCGCGGCTTCCAAACATAAAATGCCTCAAACGCCTCGCCAGTGCTAGACCTTGTTAATCAATATCAACGCTCCACGCTGCGCGGTCTATTCTGTCCTTCGCCCTTCGGCTCGCCGTCAATCGGCACCGCACGCGGTTTTGGGATCGCGACAGGCTTCGGCTTACCCTCGTGTTCGGTTGCCGCCTGCGGGCGCGGCACTGATCGTGGCTCGCCTGCATTCTGTGGCACGCGCACGGCGCGGTCGCCCATGCTGCGCTCGTTTTGGTTAACGGCAGCGGGTGCATTTTGCGGTGCCGGCGCGCGCTCAATCACTTGC
>JANMPY010000260.1:0-2045 GCA_031370095.1 Betaproteobacteria bacterium | reverse complement strand
CAGGGTGCGCGCTGCATGGATTGCGGCATCCCGTTTTGTCAGACCGGCTGTCCGGTCAACAACATCATTCCTGATTTTAACGATCTGGTATTTCGCCAAAACTGGCGCGAAGCGTTGGTGACATTGCACTCGACCAATAATTTCCCCGAATTCACTGGTCGTGTTTGTCCTGCGCCGTGTGAGGCCGCGTGTACGCTCACGATCAACAGCGACGCGGTCGGCATCAAATCGATCGAGCACGCGATCATCGACAAAGGTTGGGAAATGGGCTGGGTGGTGCCGCAACCGGCTCTCCACCGCACCGGTAAACGTGTTGCGGTCGTCGGCTCAGGACCTGCGGGGTTGGCAGTCGCACAGCAGCTCGCGCGGGTGGGGCACGACGTGATTGTGTTTGAAAAAGCGGATCGCATCGGCGGCCTGTTGCGCTATGGAATTCCCGATTTCAAAATGGAAAAATCGCATATCGACAAGCGCGTAGCCCAAATGGAAGCCGAGGGCGTGCAATTTCGCGTAAATCAAAATATTGGCGTCGACACGCCAGCGACTGCGCTGCTGCAGGATTTCGACGCGGTCGTTTTGTCGGGCGGCGCCGAGTGGCCGCGCGATCTGCCGGTGAAAGGGCGCGAGCTTTCCGGCATTCATTTTGCGATGGATTTTCTGCCGTCACAAAATAAAGTTGTCGCGGGCGACACGGTGCCTGGCCAACTTACCGCGACCGATAAACACGTGGTGGTGATCGGCGGCGGCGACACGGGAAGCGATTGTGTCGGCACGTCAAATCGACACGGCGCGAAATCGATTGCGCAGTTTGAATTATTGCCACAGCCGCCCGAGCAGGAAAACAAACCGATGGTGTGGCCGTATTGGCCGATCAAGCTGCGTACCTCGTCGTCGCACGAAGAAGGTTGTGACCGTGACTGGGCGGTGGCGACCAAGGAATTCATCGGCAAAAACGGCAAGGTGGAAAAACTGAAGGCCGTTCGTGTTGAATGGAAAGACAACAAAATGCAGGAGATTGCGGGTTCCGAGTTTGAAATGAAAGCCGATCTGGTGTTGCTCGCGATGGGCTTCATGGGTCCTGAACAGAACGGGTTGCTTGAAGGTTTTGGCGCGCTCGGCGTGACGAAAGATCAACGCAGCAACGTGAAGGCGGCTACTGACGACGCAGCCGACACGCTCGCGTATCAAACCGCGAATCCCAAAGTGTTCGCGGCCGGCGATATGCGGCGCGGCCAGTCGCTGGTGGTGTGGGCGATCCGCGAAGGTCGGCAATGCGCGCGATCAGTCGATGCGTATTTGATGGGGTCGTCGGAATTGCCGCGCTAGTACAGATTGTATAGATCGCCATTCTGTGCGGTTCGTGGCGCATAAATGGCTGAAACGCCGCGCCAGTGCTGGTGTTTGTATGATTTATGCGGGTGTACGTTTTAGCAAAAAGACGTCGTTCAAAGTGGTCGCGGCGCTCTTGTTCGCGCTCGAAATGACATTGCGTTTTTAATCTGGTCGCCGCATCCGGCGATAGCCATCGAGCCGCCGCAACAAGTGATGAGATAATGTGTGTGCGCGGCAATCAGTCCGCGCCTCTTTATTTTTCCGCGCGCCCAGATGACTCCCCTTAAAAACGACACCTTTCTGCGCGCCCTCATGCGCGAGCCAACGCCGTACACGCCGATCTGGATCATGCGTCAGGCGGGACGTTATTTACCCGAATACAACGCGACACGAAAAAAAGCCGGCAGCTTTTTGGGGTTGGCTAAAAATCCCGATTACTGCACCGAGGTCACGCTGCAGCCACTGGCGCGCTTCAAGCTCGATGCGGCGATTTTATTTTCCGACATCCTGACCATTCCCGATGCGATGGGACTTGGGCTGTATTTTGTCGAGGGCGAAGGCCCAAAATTCGAGCGCACCGTACGCACCGAAGAAGAAGTAAAAAAGCTGCCGGTCGCAGACATAGATCAACTGAAATACGTGACCGATGCCGTCACGCAAATTCGCGCAGCACTTCAGGGCCGCGTTCCGCTCATCGGCTTTTCCGGCAGCCC
>JANMPY010000228.1:0-6944 GCA_031370095.1 Betaproteobacteria bacterium | reverse complement strand
TCAACACCGGTTGCGGCACTTCCAGCCACTGGCCGGGATCGCTGTGATGAATGTCGAGCAAATTCGGTCGCGGACCGATGGTAATGGCGGTCGACATCACCAGCTCTTCACGAATCGGATCGATCGGCGGGTTGGTCACCTGTGCAAATAGCTGCTTGAAGTAATGCGACAAACTGCGCGGTTTGTCTGACATCACTGCAAGCGGCGAATCATTGCCCATCGAGCCAGTCGCCTCGATGCCATTGATGGCCATGTTGGAAAGGATGACTTTCAGATCCTCTTGCGTGTAGCCAAACGCCTGCTGCAAATCGAGCAACGGCACTTGCGATTTTTCGGCTGGTGCCGGTTCGGGCAAATCATCGAGGCGAATCCGCGCCTGCTGAACCCAATCGCGATATGGCTTGGCGGTGGCGAGATCGCGTTTGAGTTGATCGTCGTCGATGATCTTGCCTTTCTCGATGTCGACCAAAAACATTTTGCCGGGTTGCAAGCGCCATTTCTTGACGATCTTTGATTCGGCAATGTCGAGCACACCGGCTTCCGAGGCCAGCACTACCAAATCATCATCGGTAAGGATATAACGCGCCGGTCGCAGCCCATTGCGATCCAGCGTCGCGCCAATCTGGCGACCGTCGGTAAACGCCATTGCGGCAGGCCCATCCCACGCCTCCATCAAGGTCGCGTGATATTCGTAGAACGCTTTGCGATCTTCGTCCATCAGCTTGTGGCCGCTCCACGCTTCAGGGATCATCATCATCATTGCGTGTGCCAGCGAATAGCCGCCCATCACCAGCATTTCCAGACAATTATCGAAGCTGGCGGAATCGGACTGGCCGTCGTAGATCAGCGGCCAGATTTTTTTCAAATCTTCCTTCAGCACCGGCGACGCAATCGACTGCTGACGCGCGCGAATCCAGTTCACATTGCCGCGCAGCGTGTTGATTTCACCGTTGTGCGCGATCATGCGGAATGGGTGCGACAAATCCCAGGTCGGGAATGTATTGGTCGAGAAGCGCTGATGCACGAGAGCCAGCGCGGTCGTCATCGATGGATCGCACAAATCCAGATAATATTTGCCGACCTGATCAGCGAGCAGCATGCCTTTATAGACAATGGTGCGCGTCGATAATGACGGCACGTAGAATTCTTTGCCGTGACGCAGCTTCAAGGCCTGAATGGCGTGGCCGGAACGCTTGCGGATGATGTATAGCTTGCGCTCAAGATCGTCCTGGCTCACCGCACCCGTGCCGCGCGCAATGAATACCTGTCGAATCAGCGGCTCGACTGCGATCGTGGCTGGCGAGAGCCCGTTATTGTCGGTTGGCACATCGCGCCAGCCCAAGAGGATCTGACCTTCAGCGTGAATGGCACGCTCGATTTCCTGTTCGCACGCCGTACGCGAAGCGGGTTCGCGCGGCAAAAAAACCATGCCGACGCCATATTGGCCGAGCGCTGGCAGGGTCATTCCCTGCTTTCCACAGACACGACGCAAATGCGCATCGGGCAATTGGATGAGAATGCCGGCGCCGTCACCGAGCAGCGGATCGTAGCCGGTCGCGCCGCGATGGCTAAGATTGTCGAGAATCTTCAAGCCCTGCTCGATAATCGAATGGGACTTTTTGCCCTTTACATGCGCGACAAAACCGACGCCGCAGGCATCGTGTTCGTTGCGTGGATCGTATAAGCCTTGCGCAGCGGGCGAGGCAGTTGAGTCGACTTCAGACATGCGGGGTACTCCAAGAAAAACGTGGTAACAAAATACATTGCGATACTGACGATACTTGCGATAAGGTTCGCGCGGAACCGCAATGCCATGCATTAATGATTGTTACCGGGAATGTTGGGCTTTTGGCCCCGCAGTTCTTCACGGACGGGATGCTCGATAAAGCCACCCAACACGCTGATACAAAAAGACTATTCCGGATTGATGTCATGATAGCGCTGGTTTTTGCGCGGTGCAACAAATATGTCGCCACAGATTGGTGTGCAAGCCGCCACTTCCGCCAACCGCCAAAACCGGCACGTGAAGGCACCGGCACTCAAAAAAAACTTGCATCAAACTGAAAGTTGCGCTTTAATAAAATCAGGTAAGGCTATAATTCTTTAAGAAAAGTGGCTCGAATAAACGTCGAGGGAATTCTATTTCTGACGACGAACTCAAAAGGAATCCACCGTGGCAATCAAAAATTATTTCAGTAGCACGGGCAGTTGGGCTAAACAGGCCGCGATCCTCGCTATATTCGGCGCGATGAGCGCGTTGCTGGGATCATGTGGCGGCGGAGGGGTGACGAGCACGACGCCTGCGACTGCGACTCCGCTAGGCGTGTTGCCGTCCGCAGCGGATGTATTCGCCGATGTGCCAGTGGAATTCCGCGTCAGCGGTGGCACGGGTCCGTATCAACTAGGCTCCAGCAATATAGTCGCGGTACCTACCCCTACCATATCGGGTTCTAACTTCACTGTGTTTGCGAAGAGCGTCAACGCCGACACCGCCGTTACCATCACGGTGCGAGACAGTCTGGGCATCACGACATCGGTGGCTTTGAGCGTCAAACCCACCACTCTCAACAACACCGTTACGCTTACCCCGATTGCGCCTTCGGGCACCGGCTGCGGCGGCGGATTATGCAGCGGCGGCGATGCTCGCGTGGTCGTAACTGCAGTGGTGAATGGCATAAAGTTGACGAATCGCCCCATCCGGTTTGATGTTTTCCAGGGCGACTTCCGCTTCGTTACCCCCGGCACCAATGTGCAGGTGACGTCGTTGATTATTAACACTGACGAAAACGGCGAAGCCGTTGCGCGCATACAGGCCATCGTCACCGCACCTACCCAGGTTGCGACCCTCACCTCGACGGACACCGTCAGCGGCTTGGTGCGCCGCACGAATTTTAATATCGTTCAAACCGTCAGCGGCACAGGCATTCTTTCAAGCTTGCCCAGTGGTACGACAACATTCACGGGTGCCAAACCCGGCGTCGGCCAGCCAGCACAGTGTCCGTTCGGTGGCGTTGTCGATTATTACCTATATGGCGGAACGCCTCCTTACCGGGTGGTATCACCGTTACCGCAATTTTTGACCGTGGATCCGTCCATCGTCACCACCAATGGCGGAAGTTTCCGCGTCACGCAAAACGGCTGTGGTACGAGTCAGCTTATCGTCACGGACGCGCAGAATCGTGTCATTGAAACTTCGCAAGTTAAAGGCGAACTAGGCCCAGCAGGCGATGCTCCCGTAGTGACAGCGACTGCGTTGACAGTCACCCCAACAACATTTACCTTAGGATGCGGGCAGACGGGCACGAGCAACCTCACGGGTTCCGGGGTTTATACGGCAACGGTAACGACGCCTGGCGTGCCGCCCGGTGTATTGACCGTTACACCGACCAGCGGAACGATACCGGGTACTATCAGTTTCACGCGGAATACGTCGGTTCCACCTGCGCCGGCAGTTCCAGTACCGCCATTGGCTTCGCCAACAACCATTACAGTTAATCTCGTTGCGGGCACTATCACGACACCTGTCGTTCTAACTGTACCGGCCAACTGCCCGTAATTTCATTGCTGAAAAATCTAACGGGCATCTCAACCGAGATGCCCGTTTTATTTTGCCCCCCTTATCGCTTGACCCGCGACACACCAATCAAAATCTGCAACTTGCTCGCTGTAACTCGCCAACCGAGAAAATAGTCTTGGCCTTAGCATTTCTTTCGTCGATGTTACTGACGGCTGCATTCATCCAGCTCCTTCGTCGGACGCGAATCGGCCAGGTATTTCTCGACTTTCCGAAGGCACGCGGCCTGCATGCGTCGCCCGTGCCCAGAATCGGCGGCATTGCCATATTCGCCAGCGTTTGGCTACTGGCGGGCCTGTGGATGCAACGCGATCTGGTCGCGGCGATTGCTTCGCTGAGCCTGGTGTTGCTGGCCGTCTCCCTGCTTGATGATTTGCGCCCGCTATCCGCACTGTTGCGGCTGCTGGTGCATGCGGGAGCGGCGATAGTCGTGGTGCTGTTTTGGGTAAAGACATTCGGGCTGGCACCTGGCAAACCGAGCGTGGTGATTGGCTGGATAATGTCGCCGCTCGGGGCGTGGCTGATGGTGTTTGCGATCAGTTGGATGACCAATCTTTATAACTTTATGGACGGCGCGGACGGCCTCGCAGGCGGGATGTCGCTGATCGGTTTCGGCGCGTATGCGGCGGCGTTGTCGATGATGCCGAATTCGGAATCATCAATGGCTTCGCTGGTGATGGTAATTGCGGGTGCTGCGGCCGGGTTTCTGCTGTTCAATTTTCCGCCCGCCAAAGTTTTCCTGGGTGATGCGGGCGCGATCCCGTTGGGCTTTCTGGCGATCACACTCGGTATTCATGGCAATTTGCTGGGGCTTTGGCCGTGGTGGTTTGCGGTGCTTGTTTTTTCGCCATTTATTGTCGATGCGACCGTCACATTGTTGCGACGCACGTGCCAGGGGAAAAAACCGTGGATCGCCCACCGCGACCATTACTATCAGCGCCTCATTCTCGCCGGGTGGAGCCACCGAAAGACGGCAATCGCTTGTTACAGCTTGATGCTGGCCGCTGCGGCCGCCGCGCTAGGGGCGATGCAAAGCTCCTTTGCCCCCGCCATTTTGGCGGGCGTGGTGATAACATATGCGTTGCTCCTGCTTTTGCTGGAGTGGCGCTTACATGAAAAGAAAAACAACAAATCAAAAAACAACCGTGAGACAACATGAAGACAGTTTCGATTAACGAGCGCGCCCTTTTAGCGTTCGGTCACGACGTGGCGATGCTGGTCATTTCGTGGCTCATTACGTTCGCGCTGTTTTCCGAATTTGTTCCCGCCATCAGTAGCATCGAGCCGTTACCGGGTATTGGTCTTTTGCTTGCCGTGGCGATCCCGGTTCAAACCATTGTTTCCATCGTTTTTGGCATGTATCAGGGTTTGTGGCGCTACGCGAGCCTGCCTGATGTGCAGCGGATCGTTGCCAGCGTTCTTGCCGGGTCGCTCGCAGTAGGGTTGACCGTTTGGGCTGGCGGCTGGCTGGGGAAACTCGGCTTTGCGCAATTTTTCGTGCAGACATTGCTGCTCATTGTGCTGATGTCGGGTAGCCGCATTGCTTATCGTTCGTGGCAAGAGTGGCGTCAGTATGGAAAAACCGGCGATATGGGCACACCCGTACTGGTACTGGGCGCGGGCGATGCCGCAGTCAGCCTCATCAAGGAGCTGGTGCGCAGCAGCGACTGGCGGGTGATGGGCTTGCTTGACGACGACGCGAACAAGCGCCATCGGCTGCTTCATGGCGAACGGGTGCTTGGTGCGATCGACGAACTGCCGAGAATCGCGCGCAGCCTGAAAGTTAAACACGCCGTCATCGCTATGCCCTCGGTGCCGTATTCAGTTCGTCGCCGCGTCATCGAAATCTGCAACAAGGCGCGGGTGCAGGTGTTGACGATCCCGAAATTCAACAGCGTCGCGCTGGCGCCCGCGCCGACCGGCAAAACCTTGCCGCCCAAAATCCGCCGTGTCGCTGTTGAAGACTTGATGAAACGCGAACCGATCATTCTCGATGATGCCGGGCTGCACGAACTCATTACCGACAAAGTGATCATGGTCACGGGTGCTGGCGGCTCGATCGGATCAGAATTGTGCCGTCAAATAGCGACGTATCAACCTTCAATGCTGGTGCTGTTCGAGCAGAGCGAATTCGCGATGTACCAGATCGAGCAGACGCTGCGGGACGCGTTTGAAAATTTGCCGATTGCCAGCGTCATCGGCGACATTAAAAATGCGCGGCGGGTGAATCAGGCGATGCACCAATATTCGCCTTCGCTGGTTTTTCACGCGGCAGCATATAAGCACGTGCCGCTAATGGAAGAATCAAACGCGTGGGAGGCGGTGCAAAACAACGCGCTCGGCACACTCGTCGTCGCCAAATCTGCGATCGAATATGGCGTCAAAAAATTCGTATTGATTTCCACCGACAAAGCGGTGAATCCCACCAACGTGATGGGTGCCACCAAGCGGCTCTCGGAGATGATCTGCCAGGCCCTGCAACAGTCCGGCGACACGCGGTTCGAAATGGTGCGCTTTGGCAACGTGCTGGGCAGCGCGGGCAGTGTTATTCCGCGCTTCCAGGAGCAGATCGATCAGGGCGGGCCGGTGACGGTCACGCATCCGGACATGGTGCGGTACTTCATGTCGATTCCGGAAGCCGCGCAATTAGTGTTGCAGGCGGGCACGATGGGCCTGGGTGGCGAAGTGTTTGTGCTCGATATGGGCGAGCCGGTGAAAATCGTCGATCTTGCCAACGACATGATTCGCTTGTCAGAGCCTACGGATAACGAAATCAAGGTCGTCTTTACGGGTCTGCGTCCGGGCGAAAAACTGTTCGAAGAATTGCTGCTCGACGATGAACATACACGTCCGACACCGCATCCGAAACTGCGCGTGGCGAAAGCGCGCGAAGTGGCGTCCGGATTTTTGGATACGCTCACCAGTTGGCTAAATCAGGACCGGATGCCGGACGATTCGGAGGTCCGTCGCGATCTCAAGCGCTGGGTGCCTGAATATGTGGCGCAGGTACGTCCAAAACTGAAATCCATTACCGGCGGGGCGGAAAAGAAGTCGGCGTAGTTTTCATGCGTGGAGGCTGTCACGCTGGCCGTCCATCGCCAATTTAGTGGTGCGCCCGACACGATTCGAACGTGCGACTTCTACCTTAGGAGGGTAGCACTCTATCCATCTGAGCTACGGGCGCACAGTGAACGATGACATAGTTTAACATCCTGCTCGCAGTCTGGCTCACCAGCGTCGAGATTCACATAGGTTTGAGTCAAAAAGCGCTTCGCAAGTATAATTAACCAATTGAAATTCACGCCCCAGGAAGTTGCCATGTCACAAACGCATCACGACCCCATCGAAGAAAACATCGAGACCCACCCTC
>JANMPY010000224.1:0-7880 GCA_031370095.1 Betaproteobacteria bacterium | reverse complement strand
GTTTTCGCTGTGCAGGAAAACTTCACGATCCTTCGGCAGGTGGTTGGCCACCAGTGTTGGCAAGCCGATGCCCAGATTGACGTAGGCACCTTCGGGAATGTCCGTGGCTACGCGCGCCGCCATCTGGTCGCGGTTCCACCTATTCATGCGGCCTCCTTCTTTAATCCGGTCGACTCGGCGGCACTGCGCGGAACTTTGACAATGCGTTGCACAAAAATTCCCGGTGTGACTACTGCCTCCGGATTGAGTGCGCCCAGTTCGACGATGTCGTGAACCGACGCAATCGTTAGCTTCGCTGCGCTGGCCATGATCGGGCCGAAGTTGCGCGCTGCTTTGCGATACACCAGATTGCCCCATCGGTCTCCGGCTTCAGCTTTGACTAGCGCGACGTCGGCATGGATTGGCAGTTCCAGCACATACATACGCCCATTGATCTCGCGGGTTTCGCGGCCCTTGGCCAGATCCGTACCGTAACCGGTGGGGCAGAAGAACGCGCCGATGCCAGCGCCCGCTGCGCGAATGCGTTCGGCCAGATTACCTTGCGGTACCAGTTCAAGCTCCAGTTTGCCGGACCGATAAAGACCGTCGAAAATTTGCGAATCGGCCTGGCGCGGAAACGAGCAGATGATTTTGCGCACCTGTCCGGCCTTGAGCAGCGCAGCCAAGCCGGTTTCGCCGTTGCCGGCATTATTGTTGACCACAGTGAGATCGCGTGCACCTTGCGCAATCAAGCCATTAATCAGTTCGGTGGGCTGACCGGCACCGCCGAAGCCGCCAATCATCACAGTAGCGCCGTCTTTGATGTCGGCAAGCGCTTCAGCTATTGACGCGGTAATTTTGTTTATCATGATTTCAGGTCAGTCCCGCCGCAATAACCAAGCAAGAAATTAGTGCCGTCGTTTGGAAAACGAAGCTTGATGCAGCAGAAAGGCTATGGAGTTTTGCGCCTGAAGTCAATGATCCTATCGTCAAGTTTTACACTTGTGCTGCCTAACGGAACGACTTCATTCATTCCCGCTGTAACCGACGGTGAAGTCGATTTTTGTTTGTTACGGTATGCGCTTGCGGTGCGGTAATCATTCATTGCGTTAGCCTCGATTCGCTGGTGCTGTCACTCGCAAGGAGCGATACATTCCGCTGTCTCCTGCGGAAATCGCAGTTTGCTACCTTGACGATAATTTCGTCATGTTGCTTGTCAGCGTTAGCTGGCAGGCAATTCATGCATACTTATTCGATGTCGACTCATTATCTTCACGCGCTCCTTGCGCCGCACAGCGTCGCCGTGATCGGTGCCTCCGAGCGCGAGGACGCGCTGGGTCGTTTCGTATTCGAGAACATGCGCAACAACGGCTTTCAAAGCGCGCATGAAGGCATCTTGTACGCGGTCAATCCGAAACACCGCAACGTATTCGGCGAAAAATGCTACCGCGCGGCTGAGGATTTGCCGACGGTGCCCGATTTGATTGTGATCACCTCACCCGCCAGCACCGTCGCGGAAATTTTGCACGATGCCGGTCGCGTTGGCGTAAAAAACGCAGTGGTGCTTTCAGCGGGTTTTAATGAAATCGGCAAAGAAGGGCTGATGCGCACCAAACAGGTTCAGGCTGCGCTCGCGCTGCACGGCATACGCATGATCGGCCCGAATTGTGTGGGCATCATGCGTCCCGCGATTGGCCTGAACGCTACTTTTGCCAACGCCACCTGCAAGTCCGGCCCACTTGCGTTGATTTCGCAATCAGGTGCGGTGTGTACTGCGCTGCTGGATTGGGCGGCAACGACGGAGATCGGTTTTTCAAGTGTCGTGTCTCTCGGCGCAGCACTCGATCTGGACTTTGGAGAATTGCTCGATTATCTCGTCCAGGACAGCGAGACAAAAAGTATTCTGCTGTACGTCGAGGGCATCCGCGATGCGCGCGGCTTCGTCTCCGCCCTGCGTGCGGCCGCGCGCGTGAAGCCAGTGGTGGTTTTCAAGGCGGGTCGCCACAGCGCGGGCACCAAGGCGGTCACCAGCCATACTGGAGCGCTGGCGGGAAGTGACGCGGTATTCGACGCAGCACTCGCGCGCTCGGGCGCGGTTAGGGTATCAAGCTCGCTGCAATTATTCGCCGCAGCGCGCATTCTCGCCAGCGCGAAGCGCCCAGCCGGGGCGCGGTTGGCGATTGTCACCAACGGCGGTGGCCCTGGCGTCGTTGCCGCCGATGCGGTGATTGATAACGGTCTTGAACTGGCGAAACTTTCGATCGTGACAATTGAAAAATTAAACGCCGTGTTGCCCGCGCACTGGTCAAAAACGAATCCGGTTGACATCATCGGCGATGCGACAGCGGCGCGTTTTTCTGCTGCCACGCAGGCGGTGATGGATGACGCAAATGTCGATGCAGCGCTGGTGTTGTTTTGCCCGCAGCGGGTGACCACGGCAGCGGCAGCGGCTGCTACGATCATGCCGATTGCGCATCAACACGACAAGCCAGTTTTTGCCGCGTTGCTGGGTGGCGCATCGATCATCGAGGCGCGCATGATGCTGGAGAAATCCGATATCGCCAATTTCATGACGCCGGAAAATGCGGTCGAGGCGATGTCGTGTCTGGTTCGCTTCAAGCGCCATCAGGAGATGCTGCTCGAATCGGTACCGGCGTTCGCGGGAATGAATTTTCATGACGCGTCGCTTGCGGTGGAAAAAGCAACGCGAATACGTGAGGAAGTATTGCGTCAAGGGCGGACTGCGCTGACCGAAATCGAAGCAAAATCGCTGCTCTTGGCCTTCGGTCTACCGGTAAACGCAGGGGAAATTACCACCACACGTGAAGCCGCGCAGGCTGCGGCAAAAGCGATGGGCTATCCGGTGGCGATGAAAATTCACTCGCCCGACATTACTCATAAAAGCGACGTGGGCGGCGTGCGGTTAAACCTCGTCAACACCAAACAAGTCGGACATGCTTTCGACGACATGATGGAGCACCTCGAACGCATCAAACCTGACGCTCGCATCGATGGCGTCAACATCCAGCCGATGATGAAATTTGCGCATCAGCGCGAAGTGTTGGTCGGGCTCAAACGCGATGTTGTTTTCGGGCCGGTGGTGGCTTTTGGTGCCGGTGGCATCAAGGTTGAAGTGCTGCGCGATGTAGCGCTTGCGCTGCCGCCACTGAATCCAAGCCTCGCGGCCACGTTGATGGCCGCAACCAGGATGCGCGCTGTGCTCAATGCCTATCGCGACGTTCCTGCGATCAACGACGACGCCATCATCGACGTGCTGCAGCGCGTGTCGATGATGGCGTGTTTGTTACCTTGGATCGAGGAAATGGATTTGAATCCGGTGCTCGCACACCCGAGAGGCGCGGCCGTGGTGGACGCGCGTGTCGTGATCAATTCAACGTTGCCGATCACGGATCATCGCTATCGCCACATGGCGATTTTTCCTTATCCGATTGAGTTGGAGAGGCAGGTACGGCTGAAAGATGGCAGTGCGTTAATGTTGCGACCCATCCGGCCGGACGACGCCGACCGCGAGCATGCGTTCGTCGCCAAGTTATCGGACGCCTCGCGCTATTCCCGATTTCAGCATTCGATGACCGCACTGTCAGCGGAAATGATCGCACGCTTTACGCAACTGGATTACGACCGCGAAATGGCATTGCTGCTATTGGTGCCCGGCATTGATGAGATCGCCGGTGTCGCCAGATACTATCCCAACGTGGATCGGGTCAGCGCCGAGTTTGCCTGTGCGGTCGCAGATGCGTGGCAGGGTCGTGGCGTTGGAACCGTGTTGATGAAAGCATTGATCGCCTGCGCGCGCGATGCGGGCTACGTGTCGATGGACGGGGCGGTGTTGTCGACCAATGCGGCCATGCTGGCGCTCACGGAGCGCTTGGGCTTTGTTGCCGAGGACGGGCACGAGCCTGACCACACGGTCAAGATGGTGCTGGCGCTTGGTGCAGCTGATGTAAACTCTTAACGCGACTCAAAGAATGCGTGAATATTCCGCCCGAACCACTTCGCGATCACCGCAATCGAAGTGCCACCATTCGCTGCTGATGCCCTTGAAGCCGCCCTGCCGCATCGCCTCGCGCAGGAGTCGCCGATGATCAATTTGCGATGCGGTCAGCTCAAAGCGCGCGAGCATCGCGCCTTCCAGCGCCGGATGCGAGCGTTCGCTTAAGTCGTCAAACGGCGTGCCCATATCCAGCTCACGACCTTGACCGTCGACGAGGGTAATATCGACCGCCATGCCGAACGAATGAATCGAGCCGCGCACCGGATTAGCGAGATAGCCGAGCAGGTCGGTGCCCTGCAAGGCTTGCCACAATTGTTCTTGTACGCGTTGCGGGCGCAGCGCGTCGAGCACCAGCAGGCCTAAGTCGGCGCGTTGCAGTGCAAGCCACGCAATGGTTTTTTCCAGTCCCTCGGCTGCATGTTGGTGTAGCCACGCGCAGTCGAGCGGGGAATACAAATCGCGACCGACAAAATTATTGGCACTCGCGTACCGCAATTCAACCCTGGCACCTTTGATGCTCGCGAGCGGGCGGAAATCCGCATGGCTGGCAATGGACTCAATGGGATGCGTTCGGCTCATGAAAAAAAGTTAGCGCAGCGGTTTATTGCGTACCGCCTTGATGATCGCGGCGATGCGTGCATTGCTGCTTACCTCATCAGTCGGCCGCGCAATCACTTCAGCAATCCAGCGTTCGATGTCGGCGTTTGAAATATTCACCGACTGCCGCGCCTCGATTGCCGCCTTCATCGCGCGCAATTTGAGATCGCGGCGCGCCGCATGGAAAGCGGTAGGGGACTCGATGTTCAATGCGGATTCGAGTTGCAACATCCGCTCAAGCATCGCTTCGGAAGCCGCGTCAGCGCTAGAGCTTGGCTCGGTGCTGTTCTGCGCATTGTCGAGACGCTGGCTTAATGTTTTCTCCCACACTGCTGGCAATGGCGGCAACATGGCCCAGCGCGCGGCAACATTTTCGATAGCTGTTGCAGATTCAACTTCCATGCACAACGCTATTTTTGCATCGAGCGCGTCGCAGATATTGTGCCAGCCGCGCGCAGTACTTCCCGCCAAATATTTTTGTGCGGCATCGCGCGCAGCGCGAAATCTGGCCTCAAGTTGAGCGGCCTCCGCGCGCGGCGCATCACCGCATTTTCGCCATTCGGCGTCGACGTCGGAAACGGTGCGCTTGATTTCTGTCGAGGCCGTACCAGCTGTCAGCCTTTCCAGGCGCGTGATCAATGCTTCGCGCGCCGCCTGATTGGTTTTGAATTCGGTGTCCCGCGCGGCGTGAATGGCGTCACGTTGCGTGAATACCGCATCGGTTGCGGTTTTAAATTGAGTCCACAACGCGTTTTCCACCTGACGCATCAGCGGCAAGGTTTTCGCATGCGCCTGCCATTCCCCCTGCAACTCGCGCACTTTGGCAATCACGTCGCGGCTTTTGGTGTCGGCCGATAAAACATTTGCGCGCGCGATCAATTTTTCACGCGCCATTTGTGCGACGCGACGCGCCTCGGACAAAGGCGCATCCAGCCGCGCGATGGCGGCTTTCATGCGGGCGGCGAGTGCGGGCTGTGATTTGTGCGGAACGGTATGCTCAACGGGGCCGAGTTTTCGCCACTCGAGTTGAAAACTTTCGAGCGCACGTGCGAGCAGCCGCCAATCGGGCACCGTGGTTGCGGTGGTTGCTGCGGGCATTGCTGCAGGCGCCATCGCCGAGGCAACTTCGAATGCGGCCTCATTGGCGATTACGGTTGCCGCATCGGTCACAGCTTCTGCCGCGGCGACCAGCGGCGCATTGGACGCTTCGGCCCCAAGCTTTACAGCATCAAGCGCGTCGATTAGCTTGTTGCGCGCGGCGAGATTTTCCTGTCGCGCCGCTTTCAATTTTGCCAGATGCGTGGCCACCGGCAGGTAAGCCGTTTTCAACGCGGCGTCAAAACGCTGCCAAAGCTGTCGGCTGGTTGCGCCACCCAATTTGTCCAACTCTTTCCAGCGGCCGCGCAGATTTTCAATCGCGTCGCCGTGTTGCTTGATGGCAATTTTTTCGGCGGTGCTCGCGGCCGCCAACGCTTCGGCTTCCACCACGAGATCATCGCGCACCCGCCCGCCGCCCCAGTGCTGCCAACCTTTCAAGCGTGCGGTTTCGGCTTGCAATGCTTCGATGCGCGAGTGCAAAAGTTTTTCCAGCATGATTCCTTTTGCGTGATGGGATGCGTCGTCGATGGCCGTTAAATATTTGGTGGTCTCGCCGAGATGCCCGGCGGTAAGTGCTGCTTCGGCTTTCTCGACCAGCGCGGTGACACTTAAGGTCAGCGCGTCACTGCGTGCTTGTTTGGCGGCCTTGGTTTCGTCCTTCGCGTGCTGGCGCGTTTCGGCTGAGCGCGCTTGTCGCGCATCCGATTTCGCGGTTTGCCAATCGGCAAAACGGGCGTCGAGCAATGCATTGATGCGCGCGTCCGACACGGGGGGAAGTGCGCGCCAGCGTGCAGTCGGTGATGGCGGTTTTGGCGGAGGCGCTTTAACGCTGGCGCTGACGCCGGCACCGGCCGCTTCGGTCGTGGCGTCGTTGATGACGGCCTCTGGCAAGGGCGCTGCGGGGATGGGTTGCTGGAGCTCCTCAAGGAACGCTAAACGCGCGTCAATCGCAGCGGCCAATTGCAAGGTGTGCTTTAGCTCGGCCAACTTCGCATCGATCAGCAAAGCGTATGGATTACTGCTGGTCGTCGCCTGCGCGCACGGTGTCGCCGCGAATACCGCATCGAGAGCCGCGCGTGCGACTGCAAACTCCCCACGCTCCTTCGTGCCGTCGCTAACTTCTGCGCACAGGCTTGTCATTTGCAGCAACGCCGTTTCCGCGTCCGCCAACCAGCGCTTCGCATTCAACTGCGCTTCACCGCGCTCACGCGCGAGCGAAGAAAGTTTCGTCCACAATGTAGCGTATTCGCTTTGCTGTTTATCGTCGAGCAATGCCTGATCGAGCGCGCCCCAGGCGCGGTCAAGTTCCACCAGCCGATTGGCAGGTATCGACGGCTCGTGCAACAGCACCGCTGCAGTCTCAATCAGCTTGGCGGCACTCACCGCGGCCACGCGGCGATTCACCAGCGCTTCGAGTCGTTGCTTGGCGGCACGATGCACACGCCGATCATGGTCGCGGAATTCCCGCTCTGCGCGTTTGAGCGCATCCTCACTCGTCAACGCTTCCACTGCAGCTTGCTTGATGTCGATGAGCAGCGTTTGTTTCGCGATGGCCAGCAGCGCCGCGTCATCTCCCATCGCTGCCTGCAATTTAGTTTCCCACGCCGCCTTATCGGCAAGCTGCACGGCAAGCTGCGCAGCGATTTGCGCAAGCGTTGGCTCTGCGGGCTGCTTGGGCGCAGGTGTGATAGCGGGAGGGGTTTCGTTTTTCTTGAAAATCTTGCTGAGCATGATGGCGGCAAACGCGGACAGGCGTAAAAAAATACGGAACGCGCATTGTGACATTTATCGGCTCCGCTTTCGTGTGGCTGGTGCAAAAGCATGGCGATTCGTATAAAACCTATAATTCACGCTTCATTTTCAGGAGCACAACATGACCATTGCCTTGATCGTTCACGGTGGCGCGGGGAGCTGGCGTCCCGGCTCGGATGACGACGCCATCAAGGGCACGACTGCCGCCGTCGCGGTCGGCCGACAAATTTTGGAGGCGGGCGGCAGCGCGCTCGATGCCGCGTGTGCAGCCGCAGTCGTGCTTGAAGACAATCCGATATTCAATGCAGGCACGGGTGCGGTGTTGAATTTCGACGGCTTGGTCGAAATGGACGCGTGCGTGATGCTTTCAGCACACAGTCAAATCGGCGCGGTCTCGGGCTTGCAGCGCGTGAAAAATCCAATCATCATCGCGCGTCAG
>JANMPY010000215.1:0-3602 GCA_031370095.1 Betaproteobacteria bacterium | reverse complement strand
CGCGCACTGGCGATCAGCGTCTTGGTGGGGACGCAGCCGACATTCACACAGGTGCCGCCGAAAAGCTTCCGCTCAATGATGGCGGTCTTATGACCGGCAGCGGCGAGCCTGGCCGCGAGCGCGGGGCCGGATTGGCCGGTGCCGATGACAATGGCGTCGAATTTGGTATTCATCGTAAATCCTTTGCATCAGGGTAGGGTTTGTCGTTGGACATATCTTGATACTTACGGTCAGCGCATTCAAGCGCGATCATCCGTTGTTCGTGAGGGTTGCATAATTTAATGCGTCTTCATAGCGAATACCCGGCAGTTTTCCGCACTTTTTCAGTCTCACTCGCGTAAACTACGCAGTCCTCGATCCACCCCGATATTTTTCGTCACCTCGCAAGGCAGCAAACACCATGGCTCAGTACGTATACACCATGAATCGCGTGGGCAAGATTGTTCCGCCCAAACGCCAGATTCTCAAAAACATTTCACTCTCTTTTTTCCCCGGTGCCAAGATCGGCGTGCTGGGTGTGAATGGCTCCGGCAAATCGACGCTGCTCAAAATCATGGCGGGTCTCGACAAGGAGATCGAAGGCGAAGCGGTGCCGATGCCCGGCATCAAGATTGGCTATCTGCCGCAGGAACCGCAATTGAACCCCGACCAAACGGTGCGCGAATCGGTCGAGGAAGGCATAGGCGGCGTGTTGCAGGCCAAAGCGCGGCTGGATCAGGTCTATGCCGCCTACGCCGAAGAAAACGCCGATTTTGACGCGCTGGCGACCGAGCAGGCGAAGTTGGAAGCGATCATCAACGCCGAAGGTGGCGACAACACCGATACGCAGCTCGAAATCGCCGCAGACGCGCTACGCCTGCCGCCGTGGGATGCGATCATCGGCAAACTTTCCGGCGGTGAAAAACGCCGCGTCGCGCTGTGCCGTTTATTGCTGTCCAAACCAGACATGCTGTTGCTCGATGAACCCACCAACCATCTGGATGCAGAGAGCGTCGAATGGCTGGAGCAGTTCCTGCAAAAATTCCCCGGCACCGTCGTCGGCATCACCCATGATCGCTATTTTCTCGATAACGCGGTGCAGTGGATTCTGGAGCTGGATCGCGGCACCGGTATTCCGTACGAAGGCAATTACAGCTCGTGGCTTGAGCAAAAATCGGATCGCTTGAAAAAAGAAGAGTCAAGCGAATCTGCGCGTCAGCGAACGCTGAAGAAAGAACTCGATTGGGTACGCCAGAATCCGAAAGGCCGTCAGGCGAAATCAAAAGCCCGCATGACGCGTTTCGAGGAACTCTCCAGCTACGAATATCAAAAACGCAACGAGACGCAGGAAATATTCGTGCCGGTGGCAGAGCGGCTCGGCAATGAAGTGATCGAATTCGTCGGCGTGACCAAATCATTTGGCGACCGCGTACTGATCGATAACCTATCCTTCCGCGTGCCACCGGGTGCCATCGTCGGCGTGATCGGCCCTAACGGTGCAGGTAAATCCACATTGTTCAAACTCATTCAGGGCGTAGAGAAAGCCGATAGCGGCGAAGTGAAAATCGGCCCGACGGTTAATCTCGCGTTCGTCGATCAATCGCGCGATTCGCTGCCGAACGACAAGACGGTATGGGAAGCGATTTCCGGTGGCGCGGATATTCTCACCATCGGCAAGTTTGAGATGCAGTCGCGCGCCTACATCGGGCGTTTCAATTTCAAAGGCGCGGATCAGCAAAAACTGGTCGGCAATCTTTCCGGCGGCGAGCGTGGGCGTTTGCATCTTGCCTACACGCTGCTCAAAGGCGCAAATGTTTTGCTGCTCGATGAACCGTCGAACGATCTCGACGTGGAAACATTGCGCTCGCTCGAAGATGCGCTACAGGAATTCGGCGGCTCGATCATGGTGGTCTCGCATGATCGCTGGTTCCTGGATCGTAACGCCACCCACATCCTTGCGTGCGAAGGCGATTCGCAGTGGGTGTTTTACGACGGCAATTACAACGAGTATGAAAACGACAAACTGCGCCGTTTGGGTGAAGAAGGCGCGCGTCCGAAGCGGGTGCGTTACAAGGCATTGAAATAACAAACACTAGCACTGGCGAGGCTTTCAGGCCATAAATGGCTGTTGATGCCCGCCAGTGCTAGTGTTCTGATGATTCAACCACGCAGGGTTAATCTATGAACCGCACGCGTCGCTGGAGCCTGATTGCAATCGCATGCGTCGTTGCGTTGGCCATTGGCGTGTTCATCGCCTATCAAATCGCGCTCAGTGAATTGCGTTCGCGTGTGGTCAATGCGCTGGGCACGCAAAGCAAAGTCGGCGAAATTCAGGTGTCGTTCAAAGACATCACCATCACCGATCTCAAGCTCAATGCCCCCGCAGGCTGGCCGGTGCGGCATGTGCTGACGGCGGCACGGGTGGTGATTGCGCCGGACCTCGGCAGCTTTACCTCCGGCGTGTTTCGGATCAATCGCATTCGCATCGAGCGCGCAACGCTTGCCGTGCTGCGCGACAGCAGCGGAAAATTACGGGTATTACCCAGCTTCACCGAAAAGGTGTCGGCGACTGGAAAATCAAGCACGGCAGACGTAACGGCCACCGCTGTGCTCATCGAGTTGATCGAGCTGAAAGATTCAGCCATCTCGTTCTTCGACGAAGCCGTGCGCTCGCCACCGCTGCAAATCAAGCTCGACAATGTCGCGGCCAGCATCACCAATCTGCGGGTGCCTGAATTAACCGGAAAAAGCGCCATCGACATCAACGCCAATATCATCGGGCCCACGCAAAGTGGCACGCTCGCAATCACCGGCAATATGGAATTCGCTTCGCGCGACAGCAATATCAAAACCACATTGCGGGATGTCGAGATCGCACCGCTCGAGCCCTATCTGATCAAAGCGGCCGAAACCGGCGTGCGCAAAGGCACGCTCGATCTTGATCTCACCGCGAAGGTTGAATCAAAGCGCCTGACCGCGCCGGGACGGTTGGTGCTCAAAGGACTGGAGCTGCGATCAAGCGAAAAAGCCGCGAGCACTTTCATGGGCATGCCGCGCGACACTGTCGTGAACATGATCCGCGAACGCGACGGTCGCATTGAAGTTCCGTTCACGCTCGACGGTAATTTGAACGATCCCCGTTTCGCGCTCGATAGTGCATTCAAGGCGCGACTCGCAATTGCGACTGCTGGTGCCCTCGGCGTGACGATCACTGGACTCATCACCGAATTCGGTGGCGTGCGCGACAAGGCCAGTGGCCGCGAAAAAGCCGACGCGGTGCTGGATTCGTTGAAGCGGCTGCTGGGGAAATAACCGCAGCGTGAAGTGATGAAGATCAGCCAACGGTGCGGGCTTCAGGACTAAACTGCTTGAAGAAGCCCGTCAATGGTTGAGCCTGGATTTCCGATTGGTATCAAACAACAGCGTGAGGATTCGTCAATGCGATTCGTTCCTGTAGCTTACTTGTTCGCTTGCTTGTTCGTTTGTGCGATGCTGCCCGCAAACGCGCAGAACGTTGAAAAAGCCGAAACCACGAAGCCAGCAGCGCGTTATGCAGCGCCCGCCGACATTCCTGTCGAGGCTTTTTTTCGCCGCGAACAATACGCGCAAATGGCGATTTCACC
>JANMPY010000190.1:0-3339 GCA_031370095.1 Betaproteobacteria bacterium | reverse complement strand
CCCATGTAGATGACGAGCGGCAACCCGGTCGCCACCAGTGCGAGCCAGTTCGGCGCAGTCTTCGCGTCTTCACCGGCATGGCCAGTAATGAAGATGGCACCGTGGCAAACATCGCGATGCGTGAGTGGGATGCCGAGCGCAGTCGGAGCGGCGAGACCCGAGGTAATGCCATTGACGACTTCGCAATCGATGCCCGCTTCACGCAGCACCGCGCACTCCTCGCCGCCACGCCCGAACACAAACGGATCACCGCCTTTAAGCCGCACCACGATGCGGCCCTGCATCGCCTCCAGCACCATCAGGCGCTCGATGAATTCCTGCGGCGTCGATTGGCAGCCACCGCGTTTTCCGACGTGGATAATCCGCGCGTCGGTTCTTGCATATTGCAGCACCTCGTCGCTGACCAAATCATCGACCAGCAATACATCCGCCATGCCGATGGTTTTTGCGGCTTTGATGGTGAGCAATTCGGCATCACCGGGCCCCGCACCGACCAGAAATACTTGTCCTTTTCTCATGCGGCTTCCATCTGCGGGTTGAACGGTGTGTCTGCGAGCAGTTGCCGTAATTCGGGGCCACACGAGCCACAGTTGCTGCCGCATTTCAATTGTTGCTGCAACTGTCGCAGCCGCTCACTCGGCTCGCCGCCAATTTCGCCGACTGAAGCGATGATGGTGTCTTCGGTGACGTTGAAGCACTGGCACACCACCCGGCCTGCCAGCACGAAACCGGTCGGCGCGTGGGTTGCGGGCGACAACAACAAGCGACGAATTTCAGCCACCGGTTTATCCGCGAGCAGCCATTCGCGCAGCCATTCGCCGCTGGTGATCGCACCTGCTTCGCCCGACAGGCGCACCGCAATCAAGCGATCATCATTGATCAACATGCGTCGCGAGCTGCCGCGCCGCGCGTCGTCGTAGCGCAGCGTAAATTCACCGCCGAGCCCAAGCACCGCGTCTAGCGAGGCGAGCCATTCAACGCTTGGTGCGCCGTGATGCGCGGCCCGTACCAGCACGCCGGGTTGATCGCGGCCGATGAGGACACTACTAAAAAATGCCACCTCGTTTTGCAAGACGGGCAAGCGATCAAATATTGCAAGTTCATTTTCGTCACAACGTACAAACGCGGTCAGGTGCCAGGCCAGATCCGCTGCCGCGATTTTTACCGCCGCGTGTTTCAATTCCGGCTGAAACGAAATCGGGTCGAACGCGGGATCCGTTAGTGTGTTTACCCCCGCGCTGTTCTTGCCGCCAAGAAAGCGTTTGCCCCAATGCATCGGTAGATACACCTGACCCGAGCGCATTGCTTCATCGGCTTCAACGCGGACGAACAATGCGCCGCGCCGCGATTCGATTTTCACCAGGTCGCCGTCCTTGATGCCGCGACGGGTGAGATCGTCGACGTTTACACCCAGCCTTGGCTCCGGGGCGTGACCGAACAGGCGCGCGACATTGCCGGTGCGGCTCATGCCGTGCCAATGGTCGCGAAGCCGCCCTGTGGTGAGACGCAAGGGATAGCGCGCGTCGATTTTTTCGGCGACCGCCTGGTAGCGCACCGGCAAAAATTGCGCCTTGCCGCTCGGCGTAAAAAATTTCCCGCCCTCATACAAGCGCACCTTGCCGGTTGTTTCACCCGTACGCAGTGGCCACTGTTGCGGGCCTTGTGACTCCAGCATCGCGTAGCTCATGCCGGTGATATCGAGGTCACGCCCACGCGTGGTTTCGCGGTGCTCGTTCCACACGTCTTCGGGTGAATCGTAGGCAAACAGTGATGACTTGCCCGGACGTAAATGTGTTTCCAGCCTCACGGCAAAGTCACGGACGATTTGCCAATCGTGGCGCGCCTCTGCGGGATTGGCCACGGCTGCACGTACGCGTGAAATGCGCCGCTCGGAATTCGTCACCGTGCCGTCTTTCTCGCCCCAGCTAGTCGCGGGCAACAACACATCGGCGAACGCTGCTGTTTCGGTGTTGCGGTAGGCATCCTGCAACACCACCAGCTCGGCAGTTTTTAAAGCTTCCTGCACCAGTGTGAGATCGGGCAGCGATTGCGCCGGATTGGTACAGGCGATCCACAACAATTTAATCTCGCCTTTTCTAACCGCGTCGAACAATTCCACCGCAGTCTTGCCGCGCGTTGGCGAAATGTGATCAACGCCCCACAGCACTTTCATTTCTTCGCGATGCGCGGCATCGGCAATATTGCGATGCGCCGCGAGCGTGGTCGCGAGCCCGCCAACTTCGCGGCCACCCATCGCGTTCGGCTGTCCGGTAAGGCTGAATGGACCAGCGCCGGGCTTGCTGATTTGGCCCGTTGCCAGATGCAGATTGATGAGCGAGGCATTTTTTGCCGTGCCGCTGGTCGATTGGTTCAGCCCCTGACAGTACATTGAGAGCGTTGCTTTCGACTGCGAAAACCAGCGTGCCGCGAGGACAATATCGTCTGCCTTGATGCCACAAATTTCCGCCGCAACTGCCGGGCTCATCTCACGCACAATCGTGCGCAGCGCCTCAAATCCTTCGGTATGCGCCGCAATATATTCGCGGTCGATCCACTCTTCCCACAACATCACATGCAGCATGCCGTGAAACAGCGCCACGTCGGTGCCGGGCAAAATCGCCAGATGCAGATCAGCGTACGCGGCAGTCTCGGTGCGGCGCGGATCGACAACGATGATTTTCAGTGCAGGATTTTTTTCTTTCGCAGCCTCGATACGGCGAAACAAAACAGGATGCGCGTAGGCCGTGTTGGAGCCGGCGATAAAAAAACATTCGGCGTGGTCAATGTCTTCATAGCTGCACGGGGGCGCGTCGACCCCCAGCGTTTTCTGGTAGCCGGTCACGGCGGACGACATGCACAAGCGCGAATTGGTGTCGATATTGTTGGTGCCGATCAAGCCCTTGGCGAGTTTGTTGAAAACGTAATAGTCCTCGGTGAGCAACTGTCCGGAAACGTAGAAGGCGACGCTGTTGGGGCCGTGTTCGCGAATGGTCGCGGCGAAACGTTCGGCTAAAAATTCCAGCGTGGGATCCCAATCGCCTCGTTCGCGAACAGTGTGTTTTGTTTTGCGCAATTCCGGATGTCGTGCGCGTCCCGTTTGTGCGGCTGGCGTCATCGTCAGCGCAAGGGTGGTGCCCTTGGTGCAGAGCTTGCCGAAGTTGGCGGGATGATCCGGGTCGCCGCGCACATCAATGATTTTTTCGTCATCACTATCGATGATGACGCCGCAGCCTGTGCCGCAGTAGCAGCAGGTGGATTTGGTTTGGGACATCAGCGACACGGGCGGCGATGTGACAAGCACGGCAAACAAATGACAACGTCGTCCCCGCGCAGGCGGGG
>JANMPY010000130.1:0-1644 GCA_031370095.1 Betaproteobacteria bacterium | reverse complement strand
GGCGTCGAGGTGTTGGCGACAATAAATACGCCTTCCTTGGTGGCGCGATCAACCATCAGCGAACTCGATGAGCCGAAAGTGCCGCCGTCGTGATTCATGAATTTGCGTTCGTTGAATGGCAGTTGCATCCAGGCGAGACCGATGGGATTGATACGACCGGGGCCTTGCTCACGCGTGGTGGTGGCGACGTTGATCGCTTTGGCCAGTGGTGTGTCGCGAAGCCCCGCAATCGCCTCGATGTAGCGGCCCATATCACCAGCCGTCGCACGAATCGCACCGGCGCCCGCGTGCGCGATGGGCAGGTGCCACGCAAGTGTGGGCGCGCCTTCGCTGTCGTGCGACTGGGTCAGGCGGGACGCGAATCTGCTCGCATCACTCGTCGTGCCCGTCATTTTCAAGGGCTTCAAAATCCGCTCGCTTAACAACGCCTCGAAGCTGTCCATTTTCGCTGCGCGCGTCAGCGCAACACCGAGCAAGCCGAAGCCGATGTTCGAGTACTCGTATTTCTCGTTGCGCGCGCGGCTGGCGGCGAAGGTTTTAAGAAAATCAAAAAGATTCTGCTCGGTGTAATCAGCGTAGGGATTTTTTGCGTCTTTCGGTTGCATATTGGTCGCCAATCGCGGCAGCCCGGAGCGCTGCGTGGCGAGATCGACCATGCGTATCGCAGCGCCTGTCGAGTCGCGCAGCTTGATACCGTCGGGCAGAAATTTCTCGGCCGCGTCATCAAGCTTCGCCTCGCCTTTTTCGTCGGCAATCGCCAACAGCAAACCGGTAAATGTTTTGGTGACCGAACCGATCTCGAACAAATCGTCAACACCCACCAATTGTTTGTCGCGCGCAACGCCTGCTGTGACGACGCGAATGCCGCCCGCGTCCACCAGCGCAACGGCAACGCCTTTCGCTTTCTGGTTGGCGATGAGATATTTATTGAGGATCACTTCGACTTCAGCGTTGCTCGGCAATGCAGCCATCGCCGCCGATGATGCCGCGAGCATCATTGGCGACAGACAAGCGAGGCGGGTAAATCGAGCGAATGTGATGACAGGGATTGTGGGCATGGTGGCTTCCGCAGTTGTAAAGATGAACGCACTTTTGCATTGCTGCGCCTAACGGTCAATCCGGATCAGGACGAGCGGCGGGCTGGTCGCGACGAAGCACCGGATTTTTGGCATCAGTGTCGAATCAAGTTTCAACACCCCCAACGAAGAGCTGTCGGATTACGTTGCGCCAAGCCGACCTACAATATTGATCTCGCGGTGGTCGAATTGCGGTGTGCACTAATGTCACAAATTCTAGAACCAGCGCGGCTTTTGGGGCATTTTTGTCCTGTAAGCCCCGCCAAATGGCGATCTATGTATCAATATGCTAAGCGAACATGAAAACTGAACATCCCGATATTCTTGTCATCGGCCTCGGCGCAATGGGTGCCGCGATCACCTATCAACTCGCCACGCGCGGGGTGAAAGTGGTGGGCGTCGATCAATTCACACCGCCGCATGCGCGGGGATCGACGCATGGCGAGACACGCATCACCCGCGAGGCGATTGGCGAGGGAATGCAGTTCGTGCCGTTGGCAATGCGCTCGCATCAACTGTGGCGCGAGATCGAAAGCGAAACGGGGCGCACGTTGTTCACCGCGTGTGG
>JANMPY010000057.1:0-2770 GCA_031370095.1 Betaproteobacteria bacterium | reverse complement strand
CTGCAATCTGCACCCGCTGATTGGCTACGGGTTGGCAGCGACGCGGAGCGGGTCGGTATTGTAATTGCCACCAGGCCAGTAGACTCGCATCATGAATTTTTGCGCTACAAAACGACAGCACGATCAGCCTACGACGTGCATATTGCCGAGGCACCCGATGCGTTCGATATTTTGTTGTGGAATGAACGTGGCGAAGTGACCGAATTTACCCGCGCCAATGTGGTGATTTCGCTGGATGGCAAATTGCTCACACCGTCGCTTGACAGCGGATTGTTGCCCGGCGTGTTGCGCGCTGAATTGCTGGAACAGAACGTGATTGCTGAAGCGATCATCAAACGTGACGACCTGAATCGTGCGGATGGAATCTGGTTCGTCAACAGTGTACGCGGGTGGCTTCCGGTGGCGATTGTCACCGCATAATACATAAAAACACTAGCACTGGTGAGGTTCTTGGCGGCATTATGCTCTGGAAGGTGCGCCGCTGCTAGCGATTCAATAAATTTAATGATAATTCCAGAGTCGGTGTAGTGTCCCGCATGTAAAATATGAATACATCTCCAACAAAGCCAAACATGAACGCACCCATCGACCCCAAACTTCTCGCCAACCCGCTGCTCGATGCATGGATCAACCCGCACGGTCTGCCGCCATTTGCTGAGACCAGCGCGCAGCATTTCGCACCCGCTTTCAAGGTCGCACTCGACGCACACCGCACCGAGCTAGATACCATCGCTGGCTCTGATGCCGCGCCGACGTTCGAAAATACTGTCGCTGCGTTCGACAAAAGCGGACGCTTGCTATCACGTATCCAGCAGATGTTCTACAACCTCACCGCGTCGGAAACGTCACCCGCATTGCAAGCGGTGGAGCGCGAGATGGCGGCACCGATGGCCGCACACAGCAACGCGATCTACATGCACGCCGCGCTGTTCAAACGCGTCGATAGCCTTTTTAACCAGCGCACAACACTCAAGCTTAGTGCCGAGCAGTTGCGACTGATTGAGCGGGTGCATCTGGATTTTGTGCGCGCAGGTGCGACGATGTCTGGCGATGCGCAGTTACGTTACGGCAAAATCATGGAACAACTCGCCACGCTGACGACACAATTTTCGCAAAATGTGCTGGCCGATGAGGCCGCGTATCGTCTCGTGTTGAAAGACGATGCCGATCTCGCCGGCCTGCCGGAATTTGTACGTGCCGGCGCCAGACAGGCGGCTCTCGAGCGCGGCGTTGATGGGTTTGTCATCACCATTTCGCGCTCGCTGATCGTGCCATTCCTCACGTTCTCGGACAACCGCGCGCTGCGCGAACAGGCTTACAAGGCATGGACGGGGCGCGGTGAAGGCGTCAACGCGGGCAGCGAAAAATTCGACAACACGCCGCTCATTGCCGAAATCATGGCGCTGCGTCTTGAGCAGGCAACCTTGCACGGTTACAAGAGCTTTGCTGATTACGCGTTGAGCGACACCATGGCGGGTGAGCAAAGCGCGGTCTACGATCTACTGATGAAAGTGTGGGTGCCTGCGAAGGAAAAAGCGCTGCAGGAATGCACCGCTTTGCAGGCGATGGCAATGTCACGCGGTGAGCAAATTGACATCGCGCCTTGGGACTGGCGCTACTTTGCTGAGAAAGTGCGACAGGCGCGCTATGACCTCGATGACGCCACCGTGAAGCCGTATTTTTCACTCGAGCGCATGGTGGAGGCGGCGTTCGACTGCGCGCATCGTTTGTTCGGCTTGCAATTTGTGTTGCAGCCAGACCTCAAGGCCTACCACCCGGACGTAAAAATTTACCAGGTGCAAAATGCTGACGGCTCGCTCCTTGGTATTTTCCTGCACGATAATTTTTCGCGTGCCACCAAGCGCGGCGGCGCGTGGATGAGCAATTTCCGCGCGCAAAGTCGCATCGACGGTGCGGTCACACCGATTGTCATCAACAACAATAATTTTGCCAAAGGTGCTGAAGGCAAACCGACATTGTTAAGCTTTGACGACGCGCGCACGCTGTTCCATGAATTCGGTCACGGCCTGCATGGGCTGCTGTCGAACGTGAATTACGAGCGGCTCTCCGGCACGCGGGTGCTGCGTGATTTCGTCGAACTGCCCTCTCAATTGTTTGAACACTGGTTGTCTGAGCCCGAAGTATTGAAACGCCATGCACGTCACATCGACACCGGTGAAGCGATTCCGGACGCGTTGATCGCACGGCTGAAAGCGGCGCGCCAATTCAATCAGGGCTTTGACACCGTCGAATACACCGCGTCGGCACTCCTCGATCTGGCGCTGCACGCAAAGACCTCCATGGCCGCGCTCGACATCGCAAAATTTGAAGCCGAGGAGTTGCAAAAAATCGGTATGCCGAAGCAGATTTTGATGCGCCATCGTTTACCGCATTTTGGCCATTTGTTTGCGGGTGCTAGCTACGCGTCGCAGTATTACGTCTATCTTTGGGCAGAAGTGCTCGACGCGGACGGCTATGAAGCGTTTGTGGAAGCCGGTGATC
Organism: Betaproteobacteria bacterium; assembly: GCA_031370095.1. GTDB lineage: Bacteria > Pseudomonadota > Gammaproteobacteria > Burkholderiales > Usitatibacteraceae > UKL13-2. Next base: position 268 of record JANMPY010000057.1, on the reverse strand, counting down.
CATTCGATGCAGCGACCGCACAGCGCTTGCGGAAATTCATCTATTCGAGTGGAAATACCCAGGAGCCAGGTGAAGCGTACAAAGCCTTTCGCGGTCGCGCGCCGACGGTGACGCCGATGTTGAAGAAGAAGGGGTTGCTGGCGGAGGCTGCCGCTTAGCACCGCAGCCCGGATTTGCGTAGCTTAAATTCAGGCTTTGATGCACCACTCAATCCCTGAACGTCGCCGCCTTTTTCTGCATCCCCGCCATCATCGCCTCCTGCAAATCC
>JANMPY010000021.1:0-2901 GCA_031370095.1 Betaproteobacteria bacterium | reverse complement strand
TACCGGCGCCTCAGGTGCTTTCGGCGCGGGCTTCAACGGTGCGGCACCTGGCTTCGCGGGCGCAGCAGCAGGCGCAGCGGGAGCCCCTGCAACGATGATCGGCGTCGGTTTTGGGATTGGCTTACCGGCTTTTTTCATGTTCGCCTGAAAGTTTTTGACGGCATTTTCTGCGGCGGCGGCTTGTTGCGCCTTGCCTTTTTCTGCCGCCGCTTTATCCTTCTCGGCTTTCGCTGCTACCGCCACCGGGTCAGCCGGTGGCGGAGGCGGGATTTTCGCGAATGCGCCCGCACTAAAACAGGCGACACAAAGAAATCCAATCAGGTTTTTGATATTTGTATTCATCCCGCGCTCCTCAATCGTCGCCGCTGGCTGGTAGCGCGGCGCCGAGCATTTTTTCAGGCCGCTTGCCGGACTTCACTTCGTCGTACCAGATGTCATGATGTTCTTTGGCCCATGTCTCGTCAACATAGCCTTTGCGCATCGCGTCATATGCGCCCGCCATACCAATTGTGCCCAGATAAATGTGCGCGAAAGACATCGCAATGAAAATGCAGGCAAGGCTGGCGTGAATGAGATTGGAGCCACCCATGATTTCGCGCGATGTATTCCAATTGGGGAATAAAAGAATCACACCCGAGATACTCACGGCAATGCCAAGCAGAACCACACCGATCCAGAACCAGGCTTTCTCACCCGCGTTGAAGCGGCCCGCTGGCACATGTTCACCCGAAATCATGCCACCGAATTTGCGCAGCCACGCCATGTCGTGGGCACGCCACATGTTGTCCTTCACATATAGAACGATCATGACCACCATGCTGAACATGAACAATGGCCCGACAAAATTATGAATCACTTTGGCGGAGACCGCGATGCCGGAAAAAGCACTCGCGCCCAGCCAAGGCATCAACACATACTTGCCAAACAGGAGAGACAGGCCAGTCAGTGCGAGCGCCACGAAGCTTATTGCCATCGTCCAGTGAGCGACGCGCTCAGCGCTGTTGAAGCGCTCGATCAAGCGTCCGGTAAGGTTGGCCTTGAGCTGGATTTTTCCCTTGGTCACATAGAACAGCAACAGAAGCGCTGGCATCACCAGAATCACAATACCGCCATAGAACGTCAGCGGGCCATTGCGAAGCACGCGCCAGTCGCGACCTGAATCCTGAATCAACACATTCGTTTCCCGGCCGGCGACGGACGCATATTGACCTTTCTGCTCGACATCAGCCCACTTGGGTGGAACATTCCAGCCTGGCTTGGCGGTACTGCCCGCGGGCAGCGCGGGTACCGCTTTGGCGGTGACTTCCGTCGCGGGTTGCACGGTTGCGGTCGGCGCAGCGGGAGCAACGGGAGCAGCGCCCGCAGGTTGCTGCGCGTTTGCAGTTTGCAGCGGTACGCCGAGCACAAAAACAGCCGCGCTGGCGATACGCCAGAATCGAACCTGAATAAAAGATGTCATTTCAATATTCTCCGTTAGCCTTGAGATCTGCGTTACTTGACGTCGGTACGCAAATATTCATTTTGCGTCCTGCTGCGCTGTACCAGGGTCGCCTCCCATTTTTTCTTGTCGTTGCCGAAAAGTTTATTGTCATACGCACGCTCGTCTTTCTTGCCTGCGTACACTTTTTCGGTTTTTGCCGTTTGATCAACTTCGCCACATGCGACGAGGCCTGCTACCAACGCGCCGCATATTGTGGCTGTTAATAGACGCGCCTTCATGATTTCGCACCAGCTGCTTGTGGCTTGGCGTCGGTGCGGCTATAGGCCATCGCCCAGCCCCATACTTCTTCGCCCTTGCCACGGCGTTGCACCCGCTGTTTATAAATCGACATGATGACGTCGCCATCGCCAGCCATGAGCGCCTTGGTCGAACACATTTCTGCGCACGCGGGCAATTTACCCTCCGACAACCTGTTGCGACCGTATTTTTTGAATTCAGCTTCCGAGTCGTTAGCCTCGGGACCGCCTGCGCAGAAGGTACATTTGTCCATCTTGCCGCGCAAACCGAATGCGCCGGCCTGCGGGAACTGCGGCGCACCAAACGGACATGCATAGAAGCAATAGCCGCAGCCGATGCACAAATCTTTGTCGTGCAACACAACGCCTTCTTCGGTTTTGTAAAAACAGTCAACCGGGCACACCGCCATGCACGGTGCATCGGTGCAGTGCATGCAAGCGACCGAGATCGAGCGCTCGCCGGGCTTGCCGTCGTTTACCGTGACCAGACGACGGCGATTCACGCCCCAGGGTACTTCGTGTTCGTTTTTGCATGCGGTGACACAGCCGTTGCACTCGATGCAGCGCTCGGCGTCACAGATAAATTTCATTCTTGCCATGATGGATTCTCCTGTTATCTGTGGGTTACGCCGCTGCAACCTGGCAGAGCGTGGTTTTGGTTTCTTGCATCATCGTCACGCTGTCGTAGCCGTAGGTGGTCGCGGTGTTGATCGCCTCGCCACGCACGATGGGTGCCGCGCCCTCAGGATATTTGTCAAGCAAGTCTTTGCCCTGCCACCAACCAGCGAAGTGGAACGGGATGAAGGTCGTGCCCGATGCCACCCGCTCAGTCAACAGCGACTTAACCTTTAGCTTCGCGCCCGTCGGCGAGTTGACCCACACGTACTGGTTATTTTTGATGCCGCGCACCTCGGCGTCCTTCGGATTGATCTCGATAAAATTTTCCTGCTGCAATTCAGCCAGCCACGGATTGGATCGTGTCTCGTCGCCGCCGCCCTCGTACTCGACGAGCCGGCCGGAAGTAAGGATCAACGGAAAATCTTTGCTGATGTCTTTATTCTTATCCTGAATGGTTTTGTAAAGCGTATTCACGCGCCAAAACGCTGCCTTGTCGGCGTGCGTTGGGTACTTGGCGACCATATCCGGACGCGGGCTGTAAATCGG
>JANMPY010000636.1:0-5927 GCA_031370095.1 Betaproteobacteria bacterium | reverse complement strand
GTCGACCACACACACCATCACGGGCGCCATCGTCGGTGTCGGTGCGGCCAAAAAACTTTCGGCCGTGAGGTGGGGTGTTGCCGGTGGCATTGTCTGGGCGTGGATCCTCACGATTCCCTGTTCCGCTTTCATGGCGGCGGTGGCGTGGTGGCTGGCGACGCAGTATTTGTAAAAAGCTAAACACTAGCACTGGTGAGGCTTTCAGGGCGTTTTCTGCTGCCAAGGCGCACCGAATGGCGGTCTGGCACTGCTAGTGCCGCACAGCATAAATCGTCTGCGCAACGCCGCGATGCTATGCTTTCCAAAATTTCCTCCCGCCGCACCACATGCTACGACTCACCGAATTGCGCCTGCCGCTCGATCACGTACCAGACGCGTTGCGCGCCGCAATCCTCAAACGCCTCGACATCGCCGACGCTGACCTGATCGATTTTGCGGTGTTCAAACGCAGCTACGACGCGCGCAAAAAATCCACGTTGTTGTTCGTCTACAGCGTGGATGTCTCCGTCAAAAATGAATCGCTGTTGCTGAAAAAATTTCGCGGCGATCAGCAGCTAAAGCCGTCGCCCGATACCGCGTACCAGCCTATTGCGCACGCACCGACAAATTTTGTGGCGAGCGGATCATTGCGTCCCGTCGTCATCGGCTTCGGGCCGTGTGGAATATTTGCCGCATTGATTCTCGCCCAAATGGGTTTCAAACCGATCGTGCTGGAGCGCGGCAAACAGGTGCGCGAACGCACGTCGGACACGTTCGGCTTGTGGCGTAAAAAAATATTAAATCCGGAATCGAACGTGCAATTCGGCGAAGGCGGCGCGGGTACTTTTTCGGATGGCAAACTTTACAGCCAGATAAAAGATCCGCGTTTTCTGGGTCGTAAAGTGATGATGGAATTTGTCAAAGCCGGTGCGCCGCCGGAGATCATGTACGTGAGCAAGCCGCATGTCGGCACGTTTCGCCTGGTTGGCGTGGTGGAAAAAATGCGCGCAGAAATTATCGCGCTCGGCGGTGAGGTGCGATTCATGCATCGCGTGACGAATTTGCAGATTGAAGCTGGTCAACTGCGCGGCTTGACGGTGCTCGATGTCGCCAACAATCGCAATGAAGAAATTCGGTCCGACCACGTGGTGCTGGCGTTGGGACACAGCGCGCGTGACACGTTTCAGATGCTGCATGACTGTGGCGTGCATCTCGAATCAAAAGCGTTTTCGATTGGTTTTCGCATCGAGCATCCGCAATCGCTGATTGACAACGCGCGCTTGGGCGCGAATGCGGGCAATGCATTGTTGGGTGCGGCAGATTACAAATTGGTACACCACGCCAGCAATGGCCGCAGCGTTTATAGTTTTTGCATGTGTCCCGGCGGCACGGTGGTCGCCGCGACGTCGGAAGCGGGCCGCGTCGTTACCAACGGCATGAGCCAGTATTCGCGCAACGAGCGCAACGCCAACGCGGGCATCGTGGTCGGCATCGACCCGCGTGATTATCCCGGCGGGCCGATGGCGGGAATCGAATTTCAGCGTGCGTGGGAATCGCGTGCGTTTGACTTGGGCGGTGGCACGTATGAGGCACCGGGACAATTGGTGGGTGATTTCATTGCGGGGAAAAAATCGACGCAGCTAGGCGAGGTGATTCCGTCGTACCAGCCCGGTGTGCATCTGGTCGATCTGGGCGGCAATGCCAGTGGCGAAAACGCGAGCTTGCCGGACTACGCAATTACCGCGATTCGCGAAGCGATCCCGGCCTTCGACAAACAGATTCGCGGCTTCGCGATGCATGACGCGGTGCTAACGGGTGTCGAAACGCGCACCTCTTCCCCCATACGCATCACGCGCGGAGATGATTATCAGAGCCTCAACGTGAAGGGACTTTTTCCTGCGGGCGAAGGGGCGAGTTACGCAGGTGGCATTTTGTCAGCAGGTGTGGACGGCATCAAGGTGGCTGAAGCGGTTGCGCGCTCCATGCTGAAAATATCCAGCGCCTAATCCGCCTTCATACCGCCGTCATGCCGCCATCGACAGATAGTATCTGTCCCGTCACATAACTCGCGGCATCAGACGCTAAAAAAATTGCCGGGCCCATCAAATCTTCATCGCCGCCCAAACGCCCCATCGGCGTCATGCCGAGAATTTGTTTGTCCAGCACTTTCAATAAACCATCGCTCATTTTCGACGGAAAAAATCCCGGTGCCAATGCATTCACACGGATGCCGTACTGCGCCCACTCGCCTGCGAGCGCACGAGTGAAATTGATGAGCCCGCCTTTGCTGGTGTTGTAAGCGATTGTCTGCATCGGGCCCAACTGGCCACGAAGCCCCGCAACGGAGGCCACCGTAATGATGCTGCCGGATTTATTCGGGATCATGCTTTTTGCGCCGACCAGTTGCGTCACCAGCCAGGTGCCGGTGAGATTGATACTGATGACTTTGTTCCATGCGTCGAGCGGATATTTTTCTGCAGGCGCACCCCAAGAAGCACCGGCGTTGTTCATGAGGATGTCAACGCGACCGAAATGTTTGAGCACCGCATCGACCATCGGCTCGAGCGTATCGGGCTTGGCGAGATCGCTGGCAAATGTGAATACGTCATAGCCCTTGGCGATGAGCTCCGCCTTCGCGTCACTCAATTCATTTTCTTTGCGCGCGCTCAATGCGAGCTTCGCACCCATCGCGCCAAAACCATGCGCCATCTGCAGCCCCAAGCCGCGTGAGCCGCCGGTGATCAGCGCGACACGGTTCGATAAATCAAAAAGTTTGGTGGCGTTCATGGGCGGTCTCCGTTGTGTGATGGTGATTTTGACATGCGTTGGGAAGACGTGATTTGAGCGAAAACTCTAGCACTGGTGCGGCTCGTGGCGTGTTTATGCGCTACGAAGCGCGCTGGTGCTGGGGTTTATCAAAACTACAATGCGGAAGCTACGGTGCGCGAATTGCGCTCTACATCCCCTTTAGAAAAGGAGGGAACGTATCGCACGGTCGGTGGCAGCATCTTCATAATAGTTATGCGCGCCTCCGTGCAAATTTCCATCTCACCATCAGCGTAAAATGTGATTTTCTCCACCCAAGCTCCGCCGCCAAAAGCCGCGTCGCTTCGACCCCCCAAGGTTAATCAATGACCCTCTCATCTTCACCCGCATACGGCAACGTCCTCGACCTGATCGGCGACACACCGCTCGTCAAACTCACGCATCTCGACACCGGCCCTTGCGAATTATTCGCCAAGCTCGAATGCAATAACCCCGCAGGCTCGATCAAGGATCGCATCGGGTTGCGCATGATCGAGGCGGCTGAACGTGTGGGCAAGATCAAACCGGGTGGCACCATTGTCGAAGCCACTGCCGGCAATACCGGATTGGGACTGGCGCTTGCAGCCATCCACAAAGGCTACAAGTTGCTGCTGGTGATTCCAGACAAGATGAGTCAGGAAAAAATATTTCATCTGCGCGCGATGGGGGTCGAGATCGTGATGACGCGCTCGGACGTTTCCAAGGGCCACCCTGAGTATTATCAGGACATGGCCAAACGCATCGCCGCTGAAATGCAAGCTGCTGGGAAAAGTGCATTCTGCATTGATCAATTTTCCAATCCCGCCAACCCGCAAACGCACGAAGACTGGACCGCGCCGGAAATTTGGGAGCAGATGGGACACAAGCTCGATGCGGTCGTCACGGGTGTTGGCAGCGGCGGCACCATCACCGGCATGGGACGATTCTTCCAACGTGTCGCGCCGCATGTGGAAATGGTGTTGGCCGACCCGAAAGGCTCAATACTGAACGAGATCGTCAACACCGGCACGCACGGGCCTGCCGGCTCGTGGCTGGTCGAAGGCATCGGCGGTGACTACGTGCCGGCCAACCTCGATATCACGCTCGCTAAAAAGGCCTACGCGATTCCTGACGGCGAAGCGTTGCTGGCCGCGCGTGAGCTGCTGCAAAAAGAAGGCATCATGGGTGGCTCATCCACCGGCACCTTGCTGGCTACTGCGCTGCGTTATTGCCGTGAGCAAATAACGCCGAAGCGCGTCGTCACCATCGTCTGCGACGTGGGTGGAAAATATTTGTCGAAAATGTACAACGATTACTGGCTCGTCGACCAGGGCATTATCGAGCGACCGGTGAAGGGCGATTTATCTGATCTGGTTGCGCGCCATCACGGCGACCGCGCGACCATCACCATCAAATCCGACGATACTTTGCAGACCGCCTATGCACGCATGAAGCTTTATGATTTTCAGCAGCTACCGGTGCTGGATAACGAACGTGTCATCGGCATCATCGATGAGTCTGATATTTTGATGGCGGTGATCGGCGATGAATCGCGCTTTAAGACAAACGTTGTCGGCGCGATGACCGAGAAAATCAAAACCATTCAGGTGACCGAGCCGGTCGCGGCGCTGCTGCCGATTTTTGATAAAGGATTCGTCGCGATCGTGCAGGATGGCGAAAAATTTCTGGGGCTGATTACGCGCTATGACTTGTTGAATTATTTGCGGCGGCGGGCGCTGTAACGCGATTACTCCCTCCCATTTCAAGGGGAGGATCGGGGTGGGGTGCAATGGTGAAATCATCCAATCTACCAACAAAACAACCCCATCCTAACCTTCCCCATGAGGGGAAGGAACTCATAAACCAACCACCTCGACCGAGCGAAATATAATGACAACCAAACACCACTTCGGCACCCGCGCCATCCACGCCGGACAATCGCCAGACCCCACCACGGGTGCTGTCATGCAGCCCATCTACGCCACCTCCACCTACGTACAATCGAGCCCCGGCGTACACAAGGGATTCGAGTACGCACGCACCCACAACCCTACGCGCATGGCGTTTGAGCGCTGCGTGGCGGACTTGGAGAATGGCGTGCAGGGCTTTGCATTCGCCTCCGGCTTGGCGGCGTCTGCGACGATTCTGGACACGCTGGACACGGGTAGCCACGTGATCGCGCTGGACGATTTATACGGCGGCACTTATCGCCTGTTTGAAAATGTCCGCAAACGCTCCGCGGGACTGCAATTCACCTTCATGGACATGACGGACCCCGCAAAGATCGAGGCCGCCATCAAGCCCAACACGAAAATGATCTGGGTAGAATCGCCCAGCAATCCGCTGTTGAAACTCGTCGATCTTTCTACAGTCGCCGCGATTGCAAAAAAGCACAAATTAATTTCGGTGGCTGACAACACCTTCGCCACGCCATACGTCCAGCGCCCGCTCGATCACGGCTTCGACCTCGTCGTGCATTCGGTCACCAAATATTTGAACGGCCACTCCGACATGGTCGGTGGCATGGTGGTCGCGCGCGAAAAAGGTGAGCTCGCCGAGCGCCTCACGTATCTGCATAACGCTGTTGGCAGTATCCTGGGTCCGTTCGATTCATTCCTCGCGATGCGCGGCTTGAAAACGCTGCATCTCAGAATGGAACGCCATTGCGAAAGTGCGAAGGCGATTGCCGAGTGGCTGACGACGCATCCAAAAGTGGAGAAAGTTTTTTATCCCGGCCTCGCTTCACATCCGCAGCACGCGCTTGCGAAAAAACAGATGAACGGATTCGGCGGCATGGTCACACCGATTCTTAAAGGTAGTCTTGATGACTCGCGGCGATTTCTGGAGCGCCTGAAAATTTTTGTTTGCGCGGAAAGTTTGGGTGGCGTGGAGAGTCTCGCCGAGCATCCGGCGATCATGACGCATGCGTCGATACCAGCGCATATTCGCAAGCAACTGGGGATAAGCGATAGTTTGGTTCGATTGTCGGTGGGGGTTGAGGACCTTCAAGATTTGAAGGCGGATATTGCGCAGGCGCTGGGGTGATTTTGTGAAAGTCTAGGATTGGTGCGGTGTTTGGCGGTGTTTTAGTCTGGGAGGCGCGCCAAATGGCGATCTACATCGACTCTTTCGTGGAAGCAAAATTTATCCGTGGCCTGTACCTG
>JANMPY010000598.1:0-3161 GCA_031370095.1 Betaproteobacteria bacterium | reverse complement strand
GCTTGCATTTCGTTACAATTTGACATGGCTCACGAACCAGAATCGTGAGGGCTTGTCATATCCTGCGTCAATTACGCGCGCGCATTTTTTTCTCATCATCTGTTGTTACCCGCGTCGTGGCTGCGTCCTGTAGCCGATGCGTCGGGGACACAAACTAAAAAATCAACATTATGGAAAATCCCAAAAACGCTGCCGTGAACGCATGGCAGCGTCAACCCAAATGGTTGCGTCAAGTGCTCGTCCCCTTGCTGATATTTGCAGCGATTGGCGGCGGCGCGTGGTGGTACCTGACGCCTTCGGCGGCGGACACAGCCAAAAACGCGGACGCAGCCAAATCCGCCGCCAACGCACCGGGTAAAGGTGGCGGTGGCCGCTTCGGCGGGTTTGACCCGAATAAAGTCCAACCGGTGCTGGCCTCTCCGGCGAGGACGGCTGACCTAAACGTTGTGCAGAACGGTCTCGGTACGGTGGCGGCACTGCGTGTGGCGACAGTGAAGGCACGCGTCGATGGACTACTGCAAAACGTGCTGTTTAAGGAAGGTCAAGCCGTGAAAGCCGGTGACGTACTCGCCGAAATCGATCCCAAGCCATTGCAAGTTCAGCTCGCACAAGTTGAGGGACAGCTCGCGCGCGATCTCGCGCAACTCAACAACGCCAAACTCGATCTTGAACGCTATCGGGTTTTGCTCGCGCAGGATTCGGTGGCCAAGCAACAACTCGATAGTCAGCAGTCTTTAGTGCGCCAGTTTGAGGGCACGGTGAAAATTGATCAGGCGCAAGTTGATAACGCCAAACTGCAACTGTCCTATACCCGCGTCACCGCGCCGATTTCAGGCAGGCTCGGTTTGCGACAGGTCGATGCAGGCAATATTGTTCGCTCGTCCGACACGCTGGGGTTGGTGGTCATCACGCAAATCGATCCCATCACGGTCGTCTTTACAATTCCCCAGGATAATTTGCAACGCGTGTTACAGCGTTTGAACGCGGGTGAAAAGCTCGGCGTGGACGCATGGGATCGTGAACAAAAGAATAAACTCGCCGTCGGCACGCTGATTACAGTGGATAACCAAATTGAGACCGCCACCGGCACCATCAAGTTAAAAGCGCAATTCCCGAACCCGGATGGCCTGCTGTTTCCGAACCAGTTTGTGAATGTACGCATGGTGGTGGAAACGAAAAAAGACGCCACCGTCATACCGTTGGCCGCCATTCAGCGCGGCGCGCAGGGCACCATCGTCTACGTAGTGAAGGAAGACAAGACGGTATCGTTGCGACCGGTGAAAATGGGTGCGGTTGAAAATGATAACGTCGCCATTGAGTCGGGTGTGAAAGCAGGCGAGCTGGTCGTCACCGACGGGATTGATCGTCTGCGCGAAGGGGCGAAAGTCGAAGTGACCACGCCATTCGTGCCGCGCCAGCGTGGACCCGGTGGACCTGGCGGCGATCCTGGCAAACGAGGCAACAGGCAGGGTAAAGGCGGTGCGGAGCCAGCCGCGCCAACGCCTGCAACGGCGGCACCGGTCGCGGGTGCAGCGACGGGCAATAAACCGGCGGCACCCGCAGCGGATAAGCCTGCGCCAACCAACAAGCCCGCCGACAGCGCTGCCAAGCCGGCGCTAAGTCCGCCTGAGCCTCCCAAGGGCGGCGGCTGGCGCGACATGAGCGATGAACAGAAAACGGCGCTTAGAAAAAAAATGGAAAACATGTCGGACGAAGAGAAAGCCGAATTCCGCAAGAAGTTGCGGGAACGCGCGCAGTAGAGCGGGCCTGCCGCGATGAATCCGTCACGTCTCTTTATCCTCCGTCCCGTTGCGACCTCGCTGCTGATGGTTGCGATCCTGCTCGCGGGATATCTCGCTTATAAACAATTACCGCTGTCGGCGTTGCCGGAAGTCGATTACCCGACCATTCAGGTCATCACGCTTTATCCGGGTGCCAGCCCCGATGTGGTCACCTCGGGCATCACCGCGCCGCTGGAGCGCCAGTTTGGGCAGATGCCGGGCTTAAAGCAGATGTCCTCGACCAGCTCCGGTGGGGCCTCGGTGGTGACCCTGCAATTCGAGCTTTCCCTCTCGCTCGATGTTGCCGAGCAGCAGGTACAGGCCGCCATTAACGCTGGCAGCAATTTGTTGCCGACCGATTTGCCCGCACCACCGACCTACAGCAAAGTGAATCCTGCCGACGCGCCGATTCTCACCATCGGCATTACCTCCAAAACCATGCAGATGACGCGCGTGCAAAATTTGGTCGATACACGCATCGCGCAAAAAATTTCACAGTTGCCCGGCGTCGGTCTGGTGACGCTCTCCGGCGGGCAGCGTCCCGCCGTGCGCGTGCAGGTCAACCCCAAAGCGCTGGCCGCGACCGGCATCGGTCTGGACGACGTACGCACCGCCATCGGTGCGGCCAACGTCAATCAAGCCAAGGGCAGCTTCGACGGCCCGGCGCGCGCGTACACGATTGACGCGAATGATCAATTGAAGTCTGCAAGTGAGTACCGATCAATTGTCATTGCCTACAAAGCAGGCGCGCCGATTTATCTGACGGACGTCGCCGAAGTGATCGAAGACGCCGAGAACATAAAACTGGCGGCGTGGATGAATGACACGCCCGCCATTATTCTCAACATTCAGCGCCAGCCGGGTGCCAACGTGATTGAAGTTGTTGATCGCGTCAAACAGTTGCTGCCGAATGTCGCCGCGACCTTACCGGCGTCGGTCGAGATGATGATTTTGACCGATCGCACCGTCACAATTCGCGCCTCGGTGAACGACGTAAAGTTTGAGTTGATGCTGGCCGTTGCGCTGGTGGTGATGGTGATATTTTTGTTCCTGCGCAATTTTGCGGCTACTGTCATTCCGAGTGTGGCCGTACCTTTGTCGCTGGTGGGTACGTTCGGTGTGATGTATCTGGCCGACTATTCGATCAACAATCTTTCCTTGATGGCGCTGACCATCGCCACCGGTTTTGTGGTCGACGACGCCATCGTCATGATTGAAAATATTTCGCGCTATATTGAAGAAGGTGACTCGCCTCTTGATGCTGCGCTCAAGGGTTCAGAGCAGATCGGTTTCACCATCATCTCGCTGACCTTCTCGTTGATCGCGGTGCTGATCCCGCTGCTGTTCATGGGCGACGTGGTTGGCCGTCTGTTCCGTGAA
>JANMPY010000589.1:0-5728 GCA_031370095.1 Betaproteobacteria bacterium | reverse complement strand
ACCGTGGTGCTGGCACCGATGATCGCGGTCGCGCTAGTCGGCAGTTACGGTCTGCTCATCTGGCTGTATCAAATGGTGCAGGGGCCGCCGCAAGGCTGATGCAATGGCTGCGCACGCCATCGCCAATACTTCGCGTCGCGCGTTTTTTATGCGCAGTGAAATGGCGATAGCCACGGTCGCATTGACTGACAACTGTCTGGCGCTGCACGGCGTCTATTGCGAAAGCTGCCGCGAGTGCTGCGAGGCCGGTGCGCTGCGGTTTGCGCCACGATTGGCATCACAACTCGGCAGCGTACCGAAACCATTTTTTAATACTGACCTCTGCACCCAGTGCGGCGAATGTGCGCGCGTTTGCCCGCAGGATGCGATCCACGTGCGGCCAAAAGAAATATCTGATGGCTGATCTACACATCGCGAGTTGCATCGCACGCGTGCGTCCTCAATCGCTTACCGCGGCCATTCCATTGATCGAAGCCATCACCGGTAGCGCCGTGAGCGCGCGCAATGCGAGCGGCAAGCTCGTGATCGTGATCGAGGGCGCGAGCACTGGCGCGCTGCTCTCGCAGATGGATGAAATCCGAAATATAGCCGGCGTGCTGAATGTGGAAATGGTCTACCAGCACGCTGAAGAAGAATCTGTCATGAAGGAGTTGTTGTCGTGAATACGATCAAGCTCACCCGCCGCGAATTCGTTCGCAACACCGCCATCTCGGTGGCCGCTTCTGCCGCCGGTATTCCACTTGGTGCGAATGCAGCCAACATCGCGACCGAATCATCTTCGACCGAGCTCAAATGGAGCAAGGCCGCGTGCCGATTTTGTGGCACCGGCTGCGGCGTAAATGTCGCGGTGAAAAACAACCGCGTCGTCGCCACCCATGGCGATCCGGCGGCCGAGGTGAATCGTGGCCTCAATTGTGTAAAGGGTTATTTTCTTTCCAAGATCATGTACGGCAGTGATCGGCTTACCCAGCCGCTGTTGCGCATGACTAATGGCAAGTACGACAAGGCTGGCGCGTTCACGCCGGTCAGTTGGGATAAGGCCTTCGACATCATGGCCGAGAAATGGAAAGAGGCACTGAAGAAAAAAGGCCCGACTTCGGTGGGCATGTTCGGCTCCGGCCAGTGGACCATCTGGGAAGGGTACGCGGCCAATAAATTATTCAAGGCCGGTTTTCGCTCCAACAATATCGACCCCAACGCGCGTCATTGCATGGCCTCGGCGGCGGCAGGATTCATGCGCACTTTCGGCATGGATGAGCCGATGGGTTGCTATGAAGACATCGAAGCGGCTGATGCTTTCGTGCTGTGGGGATCGAACATGGCGGAAATGCATCCGATCCTCTGGTCGCGCGTCACCGACCGCAAACTGTCGACGCCAGCGGTGAAGGTGGCGGTGTTGTCGGTGTTTGAGCATCGCAGTTTTGATCTAGCCGATCTGCCGATTATTTTCAAGCCGCAGACCGATTTAGCGATGCTTAATTTCATTGCCAACTACATCATCCAGAACAACAAAGTGAATAAGGATTTCGTCGCCAAACACTGCACCTTCAAGCGCGGCACCGAAGATATTGGTTACGGTCTGCGTCCCGACCATCCGCTGGAGAAAAAAGCGAAAAACGCCGACAAGGCGAACGACATGTCGCCGATGACGTTCGAGCAATTTCGCGATTACGTGAAGACCTACACGGCTGAATCGGTGTCGAAACTGACCGGCGTGTCGGTCGAAAAATTAACCGCGCTGGCCGAGTTGTACGCCGACCCGAAAATAAAAGTGGTGTCGTTCTGGACGATGGGCTTTAACCAGCATACGCGCGGCGTGTGGGCGAACAATCTGGTCTACAACATTCACCTGTTGACCGGCAAAATTTCCACGCCCGGCAATTCACCGTTTTCACTCACCGGCCAGCCCTCCGCCTGTGGCACCGCGCGCGAAGTCGGCACTTTTTCGCATCGCCTGCCGGCTGACATGGTGGTGAATAATCCCAAGCATCGCGCCAAGACGGAAGAAATCTGGAAGCTGCCTGCCGGCACGATTGTCGAGAAGCCGGGCTTTCATGCGGTGCTGCAAAACCGCATGCTCAAAGACGGCAAGCTCAATTGCTATTGGGTGCAGGTCAACAACAACATGCAGGCCGCGGCCAACATGATGAATGAAACCCTGCCGGGCTATCGCAATCCGGAAAATTTCATCGTCGTCTCGGACGCGTATCCAACCGTCACCACGCAGGCGGCCGACTTGATCTTGCCGACTGCCATGTGGGTCGAGAAGGAAGGCGCGTACGGTAACGCCGAGCGGCGCACGCAATTCTGGCATCAGATGGTGACGGCACCGGGCGAATCAAAATCTGATCTCTGGCAACTGATGGAGTTCTCCAAGCGCTTCAAGGTGGAAGAAGTCTGGCCCGAAGAATTGCTTGCGAAAAAACCGGAGTACCGCGGCAAGACCTTGTTCCAGATTTTATTTGCCAACGGTGCGGTCAACAAATTTCCCGTGTCGCAAATTGAAGCGGGCTTTGAAAACGACGAATCAAAAGCCTATGGTTTTTATGTGCAGAAAGGCTTGTTCGAGGAATACGCCGAATTCGGTCGCGGTCACGGCCACGATCTCGCGCCCTTCGACGAATATCACAAGGTGCGCGGGCTGCGTTGGCCGGTGGTCAACGGCAAAGAAACCAAATGGCGCTATCACGAGGGCACCGACCCATACGTGAAAGCGGGCAGCGGTTTTGATTTTTACGGCAACGCAGACCATCGCGCCAACATCATCGCGCTGCCCTACGAGCCGGCACCGGAAGAGCCGGACAAGGAATATCCATTTTGGCTGTCGACCGGCCGGGTGCTCGAGCATTGGCATTCAGGCTCGATGACGGGGCGTGTGCCGGAGCTTTACAAAGCGTTTCCGAACGCGGTGGTATTCATGCATCCGGAAGACGCGAAAAAGCTCAACCTGCGACGCGGCTCGGAAGTGCGGGTGATGTCACGACGCGGTGAAATGCGCTCGCGGATCGAGACCCGTGGCCGCAATAAACCTCCGCAGGGTTTGGTGTTTGTGCCGTGGTTTGACGCGTCCCAATTGATCAACAAGGTCACGCTCGATGCGAACGACCCGATTTCGCGGCAGACGGATTACAAGAAGTGCGCCGTGAAAATTGTCGCGGTTTAGGGAGCAACATCGTGAATAAAATAATCGCCCTGCTGTTTTCCTGCCTCGTGATATCTGCCGCCGCACAAGTCAGCGACCGCCACCCGCCTGGGTTGCGCGGCACTGCGCCGCTGGATAAAGAGCCCGCCGCGCCGCTGATGCCGCGAATGGTTAACGACGATATTCGCAAAGGTCGCGCCTTCGCGATGCAGCCGCCGGTGATTCCGCACCAGATAGAAAATTATCAGGTTGATAAGAGCTTCAACAAATGCATGTCCTGCCACGGTCGCAATCGCGTGCCTGAGAGTCAGGCACCGATGGTGAGCGTGACGCACTTCATGGATCGGGACGGAAACTTTCGCGCCGAAATTTCACCGAGTCGCTATTTTTGTGTGCTGTGCCACGTCCCGCAGATGGACGTGAAAGCGCCGGTGGAAAACACTTTTATCGATGCCGAAAAAGCGGTCGCGGTTAAAAAGAGCGTCAAGAAATGAGTGCATCGTCCAGATTTAGCCGCGTGAAGAATTTCGTGCATAAATATTGGCTCACGCTATCGACGCCGAGCAAGGTTTTTTCGCTCGGTTTCCTGACCATGGGCGGCTTCGTGGCCGGCATTATTTTTTGGGGTGGTTTCAATACCGCGCTGGAGCTGACCAACACCGAAACCTTCTGCACCAGTTGCCACGAAATGCGCGATAACGTTTTCGTCGAGCTACAACCAACCATTCATTACACCAACCGCTCCGACGTGCGCGCGACCTGCCCGGATTGCCACGTGCCGCACAACTGGACGAGTAAAATCGCACGGAAAATGCAGGCATCCAAAGAGGTGTGGGGCAATATTTTTGGCACCATCAACACGCGCGAAAAATTTCTCAACAAACGGCTGGAGCTCGCGCAACACGAATGGACGCGCCTGAAAACCAACAACTCACTGGAGTGCCGCAACTGCCACAATCTGGCGTCAATGGATTTCACGCGGCAGAGTAAACGTGCGATGGAAATGCATTCAACCCAGCTCACCAGCGGCGCGAAAACCTGCATCGATTGTCACAAGGGGATTGCGCATCGGCTGCCGGATATTAACCCTGCAGCCGTGCGCGCTTTGTAACATTTAACGCGATATTTTTAGTCCATCACTCAAGCAATGAGTAAGTAATGGTGCATCCGCGAAATCTCTAATCGTCGCAGCGACGCCTCACACGAACTGCACAAATTCCGCCAAATCTTTCCGCCGAATATCCGGCACCTGCGCCCCTTCCGCAGGATAGCCCACCACCAGCAACAGAAACGGTCGCTCATTGTCTGGACGCGCCAAAATCGAATTCAGAAACGCCATCGGACTCGGTGTGTGCGTGAGCGTCGCGAGGCCCGCATGATGGAGTGCTGCGATCAGCATGCCGCAAGCGATGCCGACTGAATCCATCGGGTAGTAGCGTTTTTCTTTTTGTCCGGATGCGTTGACGCCATAGGCCTCGTAAAAAACCGCGATGAGATACGGTGCGATATCGATGAATGGTTTGTTGGCGTCGGTTCCCAGCGGCCCCAACGCCTCGCGCCAGGCATCGGTGGCGCGGTGTTGGTAAAACTCGCGCTCCTCCACTTCGGCAGCGACGCGGATGCGCGATTTCACCATCGCATCGCTCACCACCACGAAGCGCCACGGCTGCTGATTGGCGCCCGACGGTGCCGTGCCTGCGGTGGCTAAACAAGCCTCGATCACGTCGCGTGAAACTTGGCGTGGCGAAAAATCGCGCACCGTGCGGCGTTGACGCATTTCTGCGTGGAACGCCTGCGCACGCCGCAACATTTCGGCGGGTGGATATTCGGCGAATGCCAATGCAATTGACTTGTGGTTTTTCAAATGCACACTCCATTCTTTGCGCAATGCGGCATGTTACCGCAGCGCGGGCGGCACAAATTTTCGCATGACCATGTCGCTGACATGTGAAAATGCGGCGACACCAGAATATTTTTGCCGACGACGACCATGCCGATCCAGAGCGCACAAATTGTTATTCCCTGCTCGCAATTTGACGCGACTTTTGCCGCAGTCACCGGGCAACTTGGATTTCGTGTCGAGATGATTTCACCGACCGATGCACCGACCACGGCGGTCGTTTCAGGTTTCGGTGTGACGCTGCGTCTTCTGTCAACGCCGCGACAAAAGATCGAGCCGACCGTGCTGCGGCTGATGACCGATCAGTCGCCCTCGACCATCACCGTGCCGGACATCCGCATCGAGTGGGTGCGTCGTGACACAGCGATACAAATACCGAGAGTCAGGCAGGAATTCACCATCAGCCGCAACGCGTCTGACGAGACATGGATAACCGGTCGCGCGGGCATGCAGTATCGCGACTTGATTCCAGGCCGATTTGGTGGACGCTTTATCGCCTCGCACATCCGCATTCCAGACGGCGGGCCGGTGCCCGATTACGTTCATTTTCACGACATTCGATTTCAGATGATTTTTTGTAAAGCCGGCTGGGTGCGGGTGGTGTATGAAGATCAGGGCGAGCCGTTCGTGATGCATGCCGGCGACTGCGTGTTGCAGCCGCCACAAATTCGCCACCGCGTGCTGGA
>JANMPY010000539.1:0-3484 GCA_031370095.1 Betaproteobacteria bacterium | reverse complement strand
TTCCTATCTGGACATGGCACGTCCCTGAATTTTTCAATATCGGCGTTGCCTGCACCGACGCGCACGTCGGCACCGAGGTTGAGGAGCGCATCGCGATGATTGTCGAAGACGATGCCCTCGGCACCGTTACCGCAACGTATGGTGAATTGGCCAAACGCTCCAGCCAGTTCGCGCAGCTATTGCGCAAGCGCGGCGTCGTGCCGGGGGATCGCGTCCTGATCCGTCTGCCGAACAGCATCGATTACCCGGTCGCATTTCTGGGCGCGATGAAAGCCGGCTGCATCGCGGTGCCGACTTCCACACTGTTGACGGTCGATGAAGTGTTGTATTTGGCGAAAGATTCCGGTGCCAATGTGCTGGTGATGGATCACGCGATGTGGGAACAAGTTGCGCCACGCATCGGCGACGCAGCAGATGCGAAATTAGTTCTACTGTCGGGCAATGGCAAGAGCCGCGAAAATCCTCACGTCACCGCACTTGATTTGAAGCCCGCGCTCGAGGCCATCACCGCGTGGTCAGCCCCGCACGCCACGCGCGCCGGCGATCCGGCGTACCTCGTCTACACCTCCGGCACCACCGGCTACCCGAAAGGCGTGCTGCACGCGCATCGCGCGCTGATCGGTCGCGAGCCCGCGTCCCAATACTGGTTTAACTTTGACCCGAATAACACCGACCGCATTTTGCATTCAGGAAAATTCAACTGGACCTATGTGCTGGGCTCCGGATTGATGGATCCGCTGTATTGCGGCAAAACCGTGATCGTGCATGAAGGCAAGAACGACGCGAACACGTGGACGCGCCTGATTGCAAAACACGGCGCGACTATTTTTATCGGCGTACCGACGATCTATCGCCAGATCATCCAGAAAACCGACGCAACTAAAACGACCGTGCCGACCCTGCGCATGTGCATGAGCGCGGGCGAACATTTGTCGGACGATATGCTCAAAGCATGGCGGGATCGATTCGGCATGGAGATTTATGAAGCGGTCGGCATGAGCGAATTTTCGTACTATCTTTCGCAAAGCATTCATCGACCGATCCGCGCAGGCTCCGCCGGGTTTCCGCAACCGGGACACGACATCCAGTTGCTCGACCCGGAGACATTGCAAGCGGTAGCATCAGGTGAAGAAGGCATGATCGCCGTGCCGGAAACCGATCCCGGCCTGTTCCTGCGTTATTGGAACATGGCTGAGGAAACGGCAAAGTATCGTCACGACGGATATTTTTTCACCGGCGATTTCGCCAAGGTCGATGAAGATGGCTATCTCTGGTTTCTGGGTCGCAAAGACGACATCATCAAAAGCTTCGGCTATCGCGTTTCGCCGTATGAAGTCGAGCGCGTGCTGAAATCGCATCCGGCGGTGGCTGATTGCGCGTGCATCGGCGAGGAAATCGAAAAAGACAAACTCATCGTGGTCGCATACGTGATCGCGCAGCCGGGCGCGGAAGTGACCGCGCAACAATTGCAGTCATTCGGCCAGCAACAACTCGCCGCATACAAGGCACCGAAGCGAATCTATCTCGCGAGAGACTTCCCACGTACCAAGAATGGTAAAATTCTAAGGCGGGAAATCAGTCCGGTGATTGCACAATCCCACTCGTAAGACGCGCTTTCGGATACCTGGCAATCTGCGGTGGCGGTAGCACTGCTGTCATAGAGTTGGTTGAGAATCGCTGACGCTCGTCCCTCACAAATTCGCTTTGTGAGGGTTTTTCTATTTACGTTTGGAAAATTAATGGATCAAAAAAACACCAAGCCTGCAATGAAACTGCTACCCAGCATCATATTCATGAGCCGGTGGCTACAGTTGCCGTTGTATTTGGGCCTTATTCTTGCCCAAGCCGTTTACGTTTTCATCTTCTGGACTGAGTTGTACTACCTGATTCTTTCCGCTTTTGGCAACGATGCGGCGCTACAACATATCCTCACCGCGATCACCGTTGATGGTGCGACGCCACCGACCAAACTGAATGAAGTCACCATCATGCTGGTGGTGCTTGGGCTTATCGATGTGGTGATGATTTCGAATCTGCTGATCATGGTCATTGTCGGCGGCTATGAGACTTTCGTCTCGCGCATGGGGCTCGATGGCCATCCAGACCAGCCGGAATGGCTGTCGCACGTCAACGCCTCAGTGCTGAAAGTAAAGCTCGCGACCGCAATCATCGGCATCTCATCGATTCATTTGCTTAAGACCTTCATCAACGTGAAAGCCTACATGGAAAACGGCGAATGGATCGCGCAGACCGTCATCCACGTGACCTTCCTGTTGTCGGCGATCGCCATCGCCTATAGCGACAAACTCATGTCGCATCAGGAAAAACCGCAGAAGCCGGGCGCCACGCATTAGGAGATATGAATGGTCATCATCAAGCAAGAAGATTTCATCACGTCCGTCGCCGATGCATTCCAGTACATCAGCTATTACCACCCGGTCGATTACATCAAGGCACTGTACGAGGCTTACACACGCGAAGAGTCGCCCGCCGCCAAAGATGCGATGGCGCAGATCCTCATCAATTCGCGGATGGCAGCCGAAGGTCACCGGCCAATATGCCAGGACACCGGCATCTGCATTGCCTTCATCCGCGTGGGCATGGACGTGAAATTCGAAGGGCCCTTGACACCTGAGCAAATGGTCAATGAAGGCGTCCGCCGTGCTTACACTGACGTGAATAATCCGCTGCGTGGCTCGATGCTCGTCGATCCCGATGGCACGCGTAAAAACACCGGCGACAATACGCCCGGTGTGACGCACATCGAAATCGTTCCCGGCGATAAAGTGGAAGTGATCGTTGCAGCCAAGGGGGGCGGCTCGGAAAACAAATCCAAATTCGCCATGCTGCTGCCTTCCGACAATATCGTCGACTGGGTGCTGTCGATGGTGCCGACCATGGGTGCGGACTGGTGTCCGCCGGGATTGCTTTCGCTCGGCATCGGCGGCTCGCCTGAAAAAGCCATGCTAATGGCCAAGTGGGGAATGATGGAGCCATTCAACATGCATCAGTTGCAAGCGCGCGGCGCAAAAAATCGCGCAGAACAATTGCGGCTGGAAATTTTTGAAAAAGTAAATGCGCTCGGCATCGGCGCGCAAGGCTTGGGCGGACTCGCGACGGTACTCGATGTGAAAGTGACAGATTACCCGACGCACGCGGCATCCAAACCGGTGGCGTTACTGCCAAATTGTGCGGCAACGCGGCATGTGCATTTCTCGCTCGACGGTTCGGGCCCTGCGGTGTTGACACCACCATCGCTGGAGGATTGGCCGAAACTTGCACTTGATTTCAAAACGTCCCGCCGCGTCAATGTCGATACCTTAAACAAAGCAGAAATCGCGACCTGGAAATCGGGCGAAACATTGCTGCTGTCCGGCAAGATTCTCACCGGTCGCGATGCGGCTCACAAGCGCATGACCGACATGATTGCCAAGGGCGAAACACTGCCGGTGGATTTCACCAACCGCTTCATCTATTACGTGGG
>JANMPY010000512.1:0-2555 GCA_031370095.1 Betaproteobacteria bacterium | reverse complement strand
CAGGTAGTTAAAAACGTTGAAGGCGCGATAATGTTCGCCCAACCATTGTGTGAGATAAAGCAACATCCGTTGTCTAGGGCTCCAGTAATGCCGCGACGATCTGTTCCATGCGCATAAAGCGCGACCCTTTGATGAGCACCGTGTGGGCACCCGCGCCGGCTTGTAACCCCGTGCGCACCGCGTCGATTAAGTGTTTATGCGCGGTGTAATGGGTCGCGCCTTTGCCAAACGCGCGTACCGTTTCCACACTTAATTCGCCCAGCGCATACAGCCGCGTAATGCCCGCGGCACGCGCCACGGCCCCGATCTCTGCATGCAGGCTCGGCCCCGCGGGGCCGAGTTCGCCCATGTCCCCTAACACCACTAGTCGCTCACCGGGCAACGCGGCGAGCACCGCGATGGCCGCGCGTACCGAGGCGGGATTGGCGTTATAGGTGTCGTCGATGAGGTGCGCGCCGTATACGCCACGCTTGGGTTGTAAGCGGCCCGTGACGGGCGTGAGCGTGGCGAGCCCGGCACGAATTTCCGCCAATTCAATATTCACCGCCAGCGCGGCCGCACTGGCGGCCAAGGCGTTATACACGTTGTGCAATCCCAGCACGCTGAGCTCAATGTGAATCGAGCCGCGCGGGGTGTGCAGCATAAAACCGCTGCCGTCGGCGCGCAGCGTGACTTGATGGACGCGGGTATGCACCGTGGCGGGGGCCTGCATGCCAAAGCTAATTTGAGCGTGGCCGCTGGCCATCTCGCGCCACAACGGGTTGTACATATCATCGGCATTGATGACGGCGCTGCCCGCCACCGGCAGGCCGCGATAAATGCCGCCCTTGGTGTGGGCGACCTCGGCCACGTTGTTCAAACCCTCTAAATGGGCCGGGCCTGCGTTGGTGATCACGGCCACCGTGGGTTGGGCGAGGCGGCTTAAATATTCGATGTCGCCGGGGTGGCTGGCGCCCATTTCAATCACCGCATAGGCATGCTCTGCGCTGAGACGAAACAGCATCTGCGGCACGCCGATGTCGTTATTGAGATTGCCTTCGGTGGCGAGCAACGCGTTGGCGTCGCCGAAATGTGCGACAAGAATTGCGCGCAACATTTCTTTCACGGTAGTCTTGCCATTACTGCCGGTCAGTGCCAGCACCGGAATCTGAAACCGCTGCCGCCACGCCTGTGCCAATCTGCCCAGCGCGAGTCGCGTATCGCCGACGAGAATCTGCGGAATTTTCGCCTCAGGTACAACACGTGATACCAGCGCCGCTACTGCGCCCCGTTCAGCCGCACGCGTGACAAACGCATGACCGTCAAAATTTTCGCCGCTGAGCGCAACGAATAACTCACCGACTTTTACAGAGCGTGAATCCGTGGAGACGCCCGTCAATAGGCGATCTTCAGCCGATCCGCCATGCTGGCTCGCGTCAAGAATGCGGGCAATTTCAATCAGCCGCATCGAAAATCCCGCGCTCATTTGTCTGCTCCGTGCCACGCGGCCAGCGCCTCTTCGGCGACCTCGACATCGCTGAAGTGATGTTTGCTCTCGCCGACGATCTGATAATCCTCGTGGCCTTTGCCCGCGATGACGACGATGTCGCCGGTTCTGGCGTCGTTGAGCGCTTCAAAAATTGCCTGCTGTCGATCGGCAATCGATTTGTAGGTTGCGCCCTTCATACCCGTTTCAATATCGGTGATGATGCCTTGCGGATTTTCGGTGCGCGGATTATCCGACGTGACAATCGACAAATCGGCATAGCGCGCGGAAATGGTGCCCATCTGTCCCCGCTTGCCGCGATCACGATCACCGCCGCAACCGAACACCGAAATCAGCCGGCCATTTTCCGGCACGATCGCCGCCAGAGTCGACAGCGCTTTCTCGAGCGCGTCGGGTGTGTGCGCGTAATCGACCACGACCAATGGTTTACGCCGGTCAGAGGTGCGCACCGTTTGCATGCGGCCTGGCACTGGAGGCAATTTGCAGGCAATGGCGGCGGCTTCCTCCAGCGATACACCGCTGACCATCAGCGTGGCGATCACTGAAAGCAGATTGGACACATTGAACGCGCCGAGGATGTCGGACTCCACGCTCGCGCGACCAAACCTGCCACCGATCTCGAACGCGAGACCTGCTGCGGAAACCGATAACTGCTCGGCCACCAAATCAGCATGCTGCCCATTCTGCCGCGTGCTGGTGCGGATTAGATTGAGCGCGCTGCCACTTGCACCGAGGCGCTGAATTATTTGCTGACCGAACGCGTCGTCCGCATTGATGATGGCGTGTTTCAATCCGCGCTGGTCAAACAGCTTCGCCTTTGCTTCGCCGTAGCTCTCCATCGTGCCGTGATAATCAAGATGATCGCGGGTGAGATTGGTGAACACCGCAACGTCGAATTTGATATCGTCAACGCGGCCCTGAATGAGACCGTGACTGGACACTTCCATTGCACAAGCGACGGCACCCTGTTTCAAATATTCGCGCAAACTGCGTTGCAAGGTGACCGCGTCGGGCGTGGTCAAAACAGGCGATCGATCGGCGGCTGAGCCAGGCGATATTGTAATTTATC
>JANMPY010000506.1:0-10574 GCA_031370095.1 Betaproteobacteria bacterium | reverse complement strand
GGCGGCGTCTATGAAAGCGGCCCCGAGGAACGCGAACAGTTGAAACAGAAGTACAACGACATCCTGGCCGATGGCTTGCACCGACTCACTGAATCCGGGCACAAAGCAAAAGGCGAAGTGGTCGTCGGCGAATCGGTGGATGCCATCACCGAGTTCGCGCAGAAAATCGATGCCGACCTGATTGTTGTCGGCCATAAGCATCTGGAAGGATGGGCGGCGCGGTGGTGGCGCGGTTCGACGTCGCGCTCATTGATTGAAAACGCGCACTGCAGTGTGCTGGTGGTGATTACACGATAAACGTCTCGCTTTTGCGTAAAGAGACTGCGCGACCACGCTGAAGAAATTAAATCAAATCACGCCGGGAATCCAGCGTTTCACGCGCGTAAGGTAGCCACGATAGGTTTCACCAAACATGGTCGTCAGATGTAGCTCATCTTCGCGCACGCGGCGATGAAACCAGAACACGTGAAACACCAGCAGCAGTGCAGCAGGGATCGAGCAGAAGGTGATGGCAAGGCCAAGCATGAATATGAGATGGCCGAGGTACATCGGATTGCGCGTGTAAGCATAGATCCCTGAATCGACGACGCGCTCCGGCGGGATGTCGATGCCCGGTCCGCCGCCGCCATGCGAAGTACGGTATACGCCACTCAATCGATACTGGGCATAGCCCCAGATGAGAAGTGGCACACCCCAAATCACAAATTGCAGATCGCCGCGACGGATCAAAAGCTCAATCACGACGATGCAAAGCGGATAGACGACAAAGGTTCTTCGCGATGTGCTTTTCAACCAGCGGCGAAAGCTGAAGGGGCGTTTTTGACTGAACAGTGGCATCGTTACTCTTTCGTTGCGAAAAAAAATTGAGCCGTAGCGGTTTATTGAAATTTGATGCGATGGCCGGAGAAGCGCAACTATCGCATCGAATTTCAACAAGCTCCTGCATCGTGCCGTCAACGTCAAACCTCCACACCAAGTGGCGAAGACGGGTAAACTTTTGCGATAACTGCATCTGAACAATACACCAATGGAGAAAGCAATTTTGACTGCTAAACAATTGCAACCTGGCTCGACGGCCTTGTTGTTTTTTGACATGCTCAACGGGCATATCAAGACCGGTGAAGCAACGACGACGGCCCGCTACGCGCCGGTCATTGCCGCCGCAACTTCACTGCTGGGCATCGCACGCGCGCAAGGCATGATGGTTGCCTATGCATGCGCCAACCACCGCGCCGACAATGCCACCACCGCACACACCCTCCGCGATACCGACAATCGCCTGCGGCCACTGGACACATCAGTTGCACCTGAATTCAAACCGGTTGTCGCCGGCGGAACGTGGGAGGCGCAGGTAATCGACGAGCTGGCACCTGCGGCGGAAGACTATGTCGTTCTCAAATTCCGCTGGAGCGCTTTTTTTCAGACTTATCTCGACCTCGCGTTGCGCACACGCAAGATTGATACGCTCATCATTGCCGGCGGATCTACCGATGTTGGCGTCGCCAGCACCGCCTTCGCTGCGCGCGATCTCGATTACAACCTCGTAATCGTCAGCGATGCCTGTTCCTCACCGGAGCAAGATAACCACGATCAATTCATGCGACGCATCTTTCCGCGCATGGCCAGGGTGAGAACGGCCGCCGAGGTGGCGGTAATGCTTACAGCGGATCACCTCTGAGGCGAGTCGCTCGCCACAAGACGTCACGCGCATCAAGCGGTCAGCGTTCGGTATAGCACCAAGAGCCGCGCGGGTAGCTGATTGATGTCGTCCAAAACCTCGTAGTCAATGCCGCTACACATCGTCCGCAGATAATCATTTCCCTGCGGATCAATGGTCAACACGAACGGCGTAATGCCAGCGTCGCGCGCCTCGTTCAGCGCCTGCCGCGTATCGTTGATCGCGTAATCGACTTCTGCGCCTTCGCCGTATTGCTGCCCATAATCGAGATCGAACGGTCGTCCGTCTGAAATCAGCATCAGCAGTTTGGTGCGCGACTCCTGTCCACGAAGCTTCTGTATCGTGTGCCGGATCGCCGGCCCCATGCGGGTTGTGTGCAGCGGCCTAATATTGTCGATGCGGGCAGCGATCCGGTCAGACAGGCGTTCCTCGAAATCCTTGAGCACATGAAACTTCACGTCTTCGCGCCCGCTGCCGGAGAAAAAATAAATGCCATAGGTATCGCTGAGGCGTTCCAGCGATGCCATCAGCAACGCTGCAGTCTCCTTCTCGAGATCGAGTATGGTGCGATAGTTCCTGCCGTGCAGGGTCTGTCCGGCCACCGGCTTGGGGGTGCCAGCGCTTGGCTCAACATGTTCCGCCGTCGATGAGCTTTTGTCGATCAGGAAGGCCGCCACCACGTCGCGCGCTAGTTTTTGGCGGGACGTATAGACCTGGTCGGATGGCGATATTCCAACGCGGATATCGATCAGCGACTCGATCGCGGCATCAAGATCGAGATCGTCACCCTCGGCCATCCGCCTGACCTTGCGCAGACCCTCGCGCGCAATGCGTTCGAACGGATTCTGTATCTGGGGCATCAGGTGCCCGTAGACCCGCAGCGTCTCCGCGAAATAGTGCGCCGACGTGGCAGGATCGATGCGCGACTCTTTGACGCAACACCAGTTGCGTTTATAGGCACCAGCGACATGATCCCATTCCGGATAGATGAAAGAAAATAGCTCATGGCTGTGCAGCTCGCCGCTGTGCCTGTGCGTTTCGTCTTCACCAAAGTGATCGTGGTGGTCGTGCTCCATCGGCTCGTCCGGCGGCTTGGGGCGCGCCGCTTCAGTCAAGGTTGGCACAGTGGGCGTGGCGGGGTCGTCGGTTTGTGTGAATCGGTAGATCGCCTGTTGATCGAGCGGCCCCGCACCTTTGTAATAGGTGTAGCGCGAGCCCAGTTGATCGCGATAAGCCACGGCTGTCAGCACCGTTGCCAACACGTCGTCGCCTTCAAGGCGATTTTTTTCCGGCTCGGGCCATGCGGTCGGCCATTGCGGCTCGTTTAAGGGCACTGATTCATCAACGCGTAAATTCGGTCCGTAGTCTGCGTTGAGATTGGGCAGACCAACGATGAGGCAGTAGGCCCGCATCGCGGCTTCGGCACTGTCCTCTACGCGTGCGTCATCACGGCATAGTGTCTGCATTATTTTCTGTAGCCGATGGACGGGGGCGTGAAGTAGTGCCGGCAAGTTAAACGCTTCGTTCGGTGCAAGGCTTGTCCGCACCATCACTTCGGCCAACGCGTCGCGCGGACCGCGATCAGCCAGCGACGGTCTGTCATGCAATGCAGCGCGCTGTATTTTTTCGTATTCACGGCGCAATCCGGCATAGCGGCGCTTGGACCATTCGTCAAGGCGCAGGTCTTCCATCACGGTAAAGATCTCGATGGCCAACTGCCGCTGCGCAAACAAGCCGAAGAAAATTTCCAGGTCTGACGCATGTTCATGCCGCTTGTATGTTTCCATGTTCGTCGGGCGCAACGAAACAAAGTGGACTGCGGGTCGCACCAACTTGAAGTCAAAAGTACCGCCGTCGTAATGTGCGGCGCGGTGCGTGAGCGCAACTTTGTACCAGTAAAAATTGCCACGTCCCCAGACAAACCTGAACATCCGGTCCGGCAGCCGGATGGTGGTGTGGGTATCTGGATACTGCTGTGGATCGCTGCGATTGCCGAACGGAAGCAGCGCCGCATTGCGGCCCGACAGCGCACGGTAGTAGAGACCGAGCACCGGTGCAACACCTTCAAGCGACTGGCCCGCATGGCGGTGTTCATCGTCGGCAGCCACTGCACCTGGAGCGCCTGCAACCAGAGCGATGCGTACACCCGGCGGTGTGTATCGCTTCACGGAAAAATGGCTTCGATGACCTGTCGTATGCCCTTCGCCAGCAGCAGATCGTCAGTCATCGCCTGAACAATCGCCACATCGCAAGCCCGACGCGGCGCCACGCCTTGCACAATCAGTCGTCCGGCATAGATGAGCAACCGCGTGCTCGGCCCCTCGAGAAGATTCTGCTCATCAAGATGACGGATCTGCGCGCCTGCCAGCGCGAGCGCCTCGGCAGTGGCGGCGTCCACACCTGCCTCGCGCGCAATGATGCGCTGCTCCAGCACCTGCAACGGATAATCGAATTCGATCGAGACAAAGCGTTGCCGCGTACTGTGCTTCAAGTCCTTGATGGTCGATTGGTAGCCGGGGTTGTACGACACCACAAGGAAAAAATCAGGGTGCGCATGCAACAACTCGCCTTTTTTTTCGATCGGCAACAGACGACGATGGTCGGTGAGCGAGTGGATGACAACGATCGTATCCTTGCGCGCTTCGACGATTTCGTCGAGGTAACAAATGCCACCGCTTTTTACCGCCCGGGTCAAGGGGCCATCGATCCAGTGCGTACCTTCTGACGAGAGCAGATAGCGCCCGACCAGATCAGTGGCCGTCAGGTCTTCGTGACAACTTACCGTCGTCAGCGCATAGCCGGTCGTGGCACCGGCCTTACGCGCAAGGTGCCACGCCATGTGCTCGACAAATCGTGTTTTTCCGCAACCGGTGGGACCTTTCAACAAGACTGGAATGCGTTCCCGATAAGCCGCCTCGAACAGATCGGCCTCATCACCCACCGGCAGATAAAACGGTTCATCAACGGCTTGATTCAGTTCGCCATCACGCCGCTCGGCATTCTGTGCTGTTGCTGAAAAATGCACGCTAACTCCTGTCTGCGCAAGAATTGAGATCGGCGAATTCGCCATCTTGCTCACGACGTATCCACGACACCGGATCCCGCGCGTAATCGCGCTGGTAGTCGCCGGGATAATTAATGCCGGGCAGTGCCGGAATCCAGTCGTATTCGAGCAGACTTGAATTACCCAGTACGTTCGCCACGCGCACGACATCCGGATCGTCCAGCATCGTGAGGCGGCCTTTGTTGATCAGCTTGACCCACTCACCGGTTTCGCAATCCTTGATTTCATAGGTGCCGAATACATTGTGCACGTGCGGGAAGTGCATGGTCGGCAGCTTGTTCTGCTTACAGTAATTCAGGAAGGTCTGATCCCAGTGCTCCGCGCCAAATCCAAAATGGATCACGCCGGCCTGCGCACGTTCCGGCAGATTGGTCCAGGAATCGTTGTAATTCCACAAGGTCTCGATTTGGCGATAGCTCTTGGGATTGGTGCCGATCGACGCATCGTTGAAGTAAGCCCAGCCTTTGTACGGAAAGCCGGGATACTGCACGTCCTTGTAACGCTCGACCACCTCGCGCCACAGCTCTCCGTATTTGCCGCCACCGACAATTTTGGTAATCATCCCGCTTTCAACATGTACTTCGATATGCGGGAAATAACCGGTGTGATTGCTGGTGCCGCCAATCACGCCATTGAGCGTCGGCATGAGAATTTTGGCTTCTTTCAGGAAGGTATCAACCGGATGGCCGAAGCGAATACCCTGAATCGTCGAGCCGAGAATGTGGCCGGAAATATAGGCACCTTTCGGCCACAGCGCCGCCTGCTCGGGCGTCACTTCCCAACTGATATTGGTGCCCTCAGGACTGGTGATGCGCACTACAGAAGCTCTGCCAAAAGCACTGACCAGTTTCAAATCGACCATGCGCCAGATTTCATCCGGATAGCCGTTGGCGCGCGAAATGAAATCTTCATACGTGCCATAGACCCAGTTGTTGCGAATTT
This sequence comes from Betaproteobacteria bacterium, assembly GCA_031370095.1. Taxonomy (GTDB): domain Bacteria; phylum Pseudomonadota; class Gammaproteobacteria; order Burkholderiales; family Usitatibacteraceae; genus UKL13-2. Next base: position 4,890 of record JANMPY010000506.1, on the reverse strand, counting down.
TTTTACCCGCTGCGCGACGCCAGTGCGAGCGCCCCGCTTCGCCCGCGTACACGCCAGTATAGCCAGGACGATCATCGAGAAAGCGCTTCAGTGCAGCCGCAGCCACATTGAATTCAATGCCGCTCTCAATCATCGGCGGCAGACGGTCGGTGATTTCGCGCCAGCCGTCGGCTGCACTGTAGACCACGGTGTCCATGCCCAGATCAACTGTATTGATGCGATCCACGCGCACCACGCCACGCTCAAGCAGCGCACGTTTTAGCGCCTCGAATACCATGTCATTCTGATGCGGAAAGGTGATGATCAGGAGATGATCGTTTTCGCGGATATCCCCCAGCGCCGAGCGACCGTAACGCCGCTGCAGATGCGCACGCGCGAGCGGCATCAACGCCTCAATGTCGGTGCTGCGCTCTTGCCGCAAATAGGCCGGATGCCGCGGTGCCGGGTATTGAAAACCGGGCAGTGCGGTCGGCACGCCTGGTGCAAGAGAATCCAAACTGATGGAACTGCCTGACATTCTGTCTCCTGTCGCTGCGATCAAATGACGTTGCGCAAGTCAGCGTGATTGTCGCGTGATAATTTCCAGATACAGCTTTTCCCACTTGGCGCTTTCGTCCAGTACGGTGGAGGGATCGACGAATTTGAGCTGCAACTTGTCAAGAATGGAGCCTGACTTGCGGCTGGCGGCGAGGTATTCGTTTTTGGCCAGGATCGTCTGGCCGTCACTCAACATAAAGTCGTAAAACAGCACCGCCGCGTTTGGATGGGCAGGCTGCTTCGACAATCCCATGCCGTTGGCGCGAATAACCGCTGGCTGGATGACAGCCCATTCAACCGGTGCGCCCTTTTTTTTGAGCTTGTCGGCGTTGTGGTTGTAAACCGTCAAGCCGAATGGCACCTCTCCTGACGCAACGAGACCGGCCAGCAAAGTATGACCCTTACGCACCGATATTCCGTTGGTGGCGACGATATCGCGGAACAGCTTGAGCCCTTTTTCCTCGCCCAACTCCTTCACCACGGTGCCAAACCAATCGATATCTTCGGCCTCGATTCCCAGTCGCCCCTTCCACTTCGGATCGAGCAAATCCTGATACGACTTGGGAAAGTCTTCTTTTTTCACCAGCTTTGTGTTGTAAATCTGGACAAACATATTGAGCCGCGTGCCGATCCACTCCTGATGCGGCATGATCGCTTGTGGAATCAATTCCGCAGAATACGGTGAATAGGTTTTCAGCAAAATCTTTTCACGGCGCAGAGATTCGAGTTCGGGACCATTCGTTTCAACGACGTCAAAGTCGAAACGACCGGCGCGGGCCTCCGTGACAATGCGCTGCACCACTTTTTCCGAACCTGCACGCCAAAATTTGACCTTCACGCCGTACTTTTTTTCAAACGCCGCTGCCAGTTCGGTGATGTCCTCAACCGTGAGCGAGGTATAGACCGTCAGTGCGCCTTCCTGTCGCGCGCCTTGTATCAGACGCTGTTCCCGGTCAGGGCCTTCATACAGCGCCAGCGTTGCGGCTGACTTGCCCGGCTGCGCGAGTGTCACCCCTTGAAAAAAAACAGCACACGCGATCAAAACAGTCGACAGCACACGATTGAACACTTTCATACGTTGCTCCGTGGAGTTGCATTCATGTTATTCACCGCAAAAATTACCAACTTCGCAGCCGGTTTATCACCGCTTGTTTGCTGCTCAATCCTGCTACGTTGCCGAGGTATATGCCGGTGCAGGCCGTGAAAAGAACGCGTGCAAAATGTTGTAAGCCAGAAGATAGTTTTTCTGCTGAAAACTGGCGTGCGAAATGCCGGTCATCACGGTGAACTGCTTGTCCGGATTGGGGAGTCGCTTGAAGAATTCGATCAGGTCATCCATTGCCGCGATGCCGTCAAATTGGCCGCGCAGGATAATGGTGGGTACGGTAATTTTTGCCGGATCATTTACGGGCAGCTTCGAGCACATGTCGATATAGGTACCGTTAGGCATCGAGTCGTCGAGTGCCAAGATGGCGTCGGCAAACGAATCCACCACGCGTTTTTCCGCACAGTCCGGGTGATCACGCTCGAAGATCGAATAGACAAAGGCGCGATCAATCGGGCGGCGTTTTTTCGCCATGAATTCAGGCAATTTCTTCCGTCGCTGCGCAAGCGTTAGCGCGCCCTCGCCGGTCCACACGTACGCGTCGAGTGCCAGACGTGCGACGCGATCGGGGTGACGTTCTGCAAACAACGCCGCGCGCAACGCACCCGATGAAATGCCGTAGGTGAGAAAGCTTTTGATGCCACGCGTCTTGAGGATGTAATCGGTGGCCGCAGCCAGATCGTCGGCACCGTTGGAAATATCGCAAAAAATATCGCGTGACTTGTCTGAGCGACCATAGCCTTCCATGTCCACGGTCCAGCAAACAAAGCCACGCTGCGCGAACCAGTCCATGACGGAAGAATCCGGGCGCCCCGGCACCGTAAGATCAAAGGTCGGCTGCGAGGCCATGGAGGAGCCGTGAACGAAAAGCACGGCGGGTTTATTGTCCGGTGAGCCGACGAATTTTTCCCACAGAAAAAGGCGTACATCGCCCTTGTTTGTCCAGTGTTCTACACCCGTGACTGTTGCATTGCTGCTCGATTGCTGTGAACTCATGTTTGCCTCTCGTGATTGAATTGACGCGCCAGAATCAATCGACCTTGGCGCCAGTTTCCTTGATGATTTTTGCCCAGCGGTCTTTCTCTTCGCGGAAGTAGGCATCAAATTCTGCGGGCGTCGAGCCGACCACCTCGATGGACGCGCCGCTAAAGTAAGTTTTGACTTCAGTCGATGCAAGTACCACCACCAGTTCGCGATAGAGCTTGTCGATAATGGCTGCGGGTGTTCCCTTTGGTGCCAATAGGCCCATCCACACGTAGGCGGAATATCCTTTCAAGCCGGATTCGTCGAGTGTGGGCACGTCGGGGAGTTGCGTCGAGCGCTGCGTGCCGGTGACGGCGAGCGGACGCAGCTTGCCCGCCTTGATGTGCCCCATCATGCCGGCAGCACCTGGAATGGATACCTTCACCTGCCCGCCGACCAGATCGGTGGTGGCCTGGCCACTGCCGCGATAAGGAACATGGCTCAACTTGATGCCCGCCATCGAGGCGAACATCGCCGCGAACAAGTGCTGCCCGCTGCCGTTGCCGGACGACGCATAGTCGACCTTGCCTGGCCGCTCCTTCGCATAGGTGATCAGTTCTTCCACCGTCTTCACCGGCAAGGAGGGATGAACCACGAGCACTCCCGGCTCGCGGCCTATCAGCGAGACAGGGGCGAAATCTTCTATCGGGTTGAACGCGAGTTTTGAATACAGGGACGCGCTGATTGCATTTGTTTGCGACGCCAATAGAAGCGTGTAACCGTCAGCGGCAGATTTGGCCACCGCCTCGCTGCCGATCATGGCACCTGCACCGGGCCGGTTCTCGACGATGACTTGCTGATTGAAACGCTTGGAAAGTTCCTGCGCGATCACCCGCATCGGCCCATCAACTGCGCCACCCGCCGAGAAAGGAACGATGACGCGAATCGGGCGCGATGGGTAATCCTGCGCGAGCGTCTGGGATACGCCGAGACTTCCGAGCAATGCGCCTAACACCAAGATAAATGTTCGCGCAACCCTGCTGAAATGTGCCGCTGTTTTCGTTCGCATGAATGATTTCCTCTTCGATGGCCGTGTTTATTGCAGAGTCAAAAAGTTAAAACTGCCCGCTGGATGCGGCGTTTGGGGCAAAAGTGCTTCGATCGCCGCGCCCTGCCTCGTGTTTTGCCAAATTTTGCGATGATGCAACTGCATCAATGCAACGCCATGGCGAGAAATTCCAGAAGGCGCGGCGGCGCATTGGTTTCGGTTTGCTCAGTTGCAGGGATATCCCAATACTGCGCACCGGGAATGCATTCCTCAAGATAGCGCGCTGCCGATGTGGCATGCGAGGCATCATTTCCTGGCACCACCAGCGTAGGGATATTCAACCGCAACAAGTCTTCGGGTTCCGCGCCCGGCGCGGTATCACGATCAATCAGGGTGCGCGCCATACTGGAGACGATATATTTGTAGTGATCGACATTCTGCATTGCGTAATTCTCGGCAAACGCCTGGTCGTGCTTCAACACCGAGGCCCACGGCCCACCACGCGGATCACCACCGAATGGCTTGCCGTCTTTCGCGATCAGCGCGACCACGGCGGCCAGTCCTTGCTGATGCACGAAGGCGAGATGCTCGGCAAAACGCTGATGGCCGGTGATGCGATATCTGGCACCACCCACCGGCCAGTAGAGAATCATGCTCAAGCTCATCTCGGGGTGCGCCACCGCAAACGCCATCACCGGACAGCAACCCATGCAGCCGCCCATCAGATGCGCCTGCTTGATATTGAGATGATCGAGCAAGCCCTTGCCCTGCGCCACATAGTCGGCCCAGGTCACACGCTCGACGCGACCGCCCGACTGCCCGCATTCGCGTCGGTCGAAAATAATGCAGCGATATTTTTTGGATAGATGATCCAGCGGTTTGGTCTTGGCGTACACACCCAGCGATGACCATTTTTCCAGCGTGGCGTCGAAGCCACCGGGCGAGAACATCAACAGCGGCGGGCCATCGCCGACCACTTCATAGCGTGTGTTGATGCCGTCGATGACGGTGAAAGGCATGGCGCAATTCCTTTCAGTGATCAATATTTGATTTGGCGCGCTGCACGAACATCATCGCCCAACGCGGTGAGCGCATCGAGAGTGATCTTGGCCACATTCGCATACGTTCCGGGCTTTTCGATGGCGCTGGCGGCATAACCGATCGCAGCATGCGCCATGCGCACACGGCCATCAAGCCATGGGCCGCCGCCGAAACCACCGATGACGGGAACACGCAC